>NZ_DIHV01000128.1:0-9529 GCF_002420325.1 Marinobacter sp. UBA5687 | reverse complement strand
ACGAGGGTGGTCATTCCAGGCTAGGACGCCCAGGATGATCAAGGCTGCACCAAGCAGCAGATGCAGAACACTGGTGACCGCCCCGAACCAGCGTGCCGGGTTTTGTCCACTCAATGCCGGGGCCAGGCTCAGGGCCAGTGCCGGCAAAGCCGGGAGCACATACACTCCGCGTTTGCCCGGGCTCAGGCTGAAAAACGCCACCACCAACACGACCCACGCCAGCAGAACCACCACATCCAGCCTGTGTTTGAGAATCTCACGAATGGGCCGCAGCAGTGCCAGGAATAGCAGCGGCAGCGGAAACCACAGCGAGGGAATCACGCTGGCGAGGTAGTAATACCAGGGCTGAATGTGCCCCCAGGAATCGGCATAGCGCTCGCCGGTCTGTTTGAACAGAATGTTGTCGCGATAGGCCAGGGCCTCGTCGGTGCCCAGGTGACTGACGGCCAGCACCATCGGCACCAGCCAGGCTGCCACAACGGCCAGCATGACCAGGGGGCCGAGGGCGCAGCGCCAGCGGAGTGTGCCCTGAAACCGAGAAGTGTCCTGCAGTTTCAGGGCCAGTATCGGAATGAACAGCAAGGCGGGCAGAAAGCCAACCCCTTTGGTAATAATGCCAAGCCCCATAAAGGCCCAGGCCACGAAATACCAACGCCAGGATGGCTGCACGAAAAAATGCCGGATCAGACCGTAACAGGCCACCATGATCCAGCAGGCCACCATGGCATCAATCTGGGCTCGCTGGGCCTGAATCAGGAACTGGGGTGCCACCATCAGCAGCAGTGCGGCAATGGCGCCGGTGCGTTGGTTCCACAAGCGTGTGCCCAGATCGAACACTAGGCCCAGGGTTAGCAGGCTGCACAGGGCGTTCGGTAGCAGAAACGCGATTTTCAGGTTGCCGGTCAGCCAGTAGAAAAAGGCGATGGCCCACATGAACACCGGTGGTTTGTCCGGGTAGAGTTCGCCGCCCCGCATCGGCAGCAGCCATTGCCCGGAGGTCACCATTTCCCGGGCTACTTCGGCGAATCGCGGTTCGTCGGCGGGCCACGGAGAGCGTAACCCGATGCCGGTCAGAATCATGAGTGCTGCGAAGGCCAGTACCACCAGTAACAATCGGTTGTACGGCAGATTGAATAAGGTGTCGGGTAAACGCCGAAGACGGAAGTCGAGTGTCATAATCGCAACTCAGGAGGGGTCAGATACGGAATCAGCAAGGGTCTGATTGCGCTGGTTGTGATACAGGTAAGCGCCAATGGCACTTGCCAGCGCGAACAGAACCGCGCTTACCACAAGCTGATCGAGACGGGCCTGGCCAATCCCTGCGCCGGCCATTGCAAAGATCACCATCTGGGGCAGGTAGCCAAGAGCGCTGCCCAACAAAAATGGGACGAATCGTATCCCGGAACACCCGGCGAGGAGATTGGTGACAAGATTGCTGCCTACCGGCAACAGCCTGATCATGAGTATTTTGAGCAGAGTGCCTTCCGTGAACAGCAGGTCAAAACGTTGCATGCGATCTGAAAAACGGTTCAGGAGTGATGTTCGCAAAAGCCAGCGTGCGACAAAAAAGCAGCCTGTCGCGCCAATGGCTGTAGCGATAGTCGATAGGATCGCACCCTGAATGCTGCCTGCGGCAAATCCCAGAACGAAAGCGAGGACCTGTCTGGGGGCTCCGAATCCAGTGAAAAGTGCACCGAGCAGCGTAATGGCTGAAAGTCCTGCCAGCCCATTACTGTTCAGGAAATCTGCCACGCGCTCCTGATCGGTCAGAAAACCGAACCAGTCCCCGCTCATGGTCAGATAGCCTGTTAATACCAGGATGGCGAAAGATAGCCAGCGCAGTCCCGAAGCCATATCAAGCCCGTTCCGTTGCCGGTCGACTGTTGTTCGGATCCTCTAGGTTTGCAATTTGAGGAACTCGTGTGCGGTGAAGTAACCACATAACGCCGATCATATCGACGATTCCGGCCCATGCACGGTTCCAGGCATTGTATTTGGAAATCCCGGCCATTCTTGGGCGATGATTGACCTCGACAATGGCGATTTCGCCTCCCGCGCCTTTCACCAGCGCGGGAATGAACCGATGGGCGTGATCGAACCACGGCAGTTTGAGAAAGGTCGATCGGGGAAACAGCTTCAGTCCACAGCCTGTATCGGGAACTCCATCATGTAGAAAGGCGTTGCGAATACGATTAGCCAGGCGTGATTGGAAACGTTTCCATGCTGTATCCTTCCGATTTCTGCGATAGCCGGCAATACAAAAGTCGGGATTGTGGAGTCTGTTCGCTTGTTGCAACAGTGCTGGAATATCGGCGGGGTCGTTTTGACCATCTCCGTCCATTGTCACAATCAGTTGGCCTGTGGCGCGAAGGATACCGGTCGCCAGTGCCCCGCTCTGTCCGATGCTCTGTTCATGTCGAACCGCCAATAGCCTGCCCCCCAAAGCCTCGGCAGTGCGACGAGCTGTTGCCAGTGTCTGGTCGGAACTGCCATCGTCCACGAGCACGACTTCAAAGCCCGGGTAATCCCTCATAACGTTGAAGGCCTCGGTCAGCAGCTTCGCGATGTTTTCCTGCTCGTTTTTTGCAGGAATGACCAGTGACAGAGTGCTGTGCTGAGACATTGAGATATTCTCCAAGATGTTAACCAAACCACGTTGCCGTGCGGTTTATGCCTTGGAGAATTATCAGCCTTGAAGCTTAACCGAATCTTAAGAGCGTTTCGTGAGCGCCGGGCATCGTGCTGGCAGCCATACTTGCACACAAAGCCCGGGTTGACCGTCTGCCCTGTCTGCCAGGATAAGATGGCCGCCATGGAGCTCGGCAATACGCCGAGCAATCGCCAGCCCCAGCCCTGCGCCTCCTCCTTTACGTTGATCCAGTCGCACAAACCGGCTGAGTGCGCGTTCACGCTCCTCCGCGGGAATTCCAGGACCCTGGTCACAAACCGAAATGGCGTAGCCTTCACCTGCGGGAACAAGATTGGTGGTGATTATGGTATGAGGCGGACTGTATTGGATGGCGTTGGCCAGCAAGGAGCGCATGAGGGTGTTAATCAGGGCACTATGGCAGCTAATCAGGGACGGACCTGTTTCGTCCTGGAGCACCGGCTCTATGTTTTTCTTTAGCGCCAGCGGTGCAACATCTGCGATGCTTTGTTCCAGAATGGCGGAAAGATTGTGATGCTCCGGCGGAAACTGAGCGCCGGAGTCCACCCGACTCAGTAACAGCATTTGTTCGACCAGATGAACCATTCGGTCTACGGCCTGGATAAGGTCTCCATATTGTTCGGGGTTGTCACCGTAAACTTTCTCCAGATTCAGGCGCAGCGCGGCCAATGGGGTTCGCAGCTCATGTGCCGCATCAGCGGAGAAGCGGCGTTCACGTTCCAGAGCCTGATTCAGCCGTCTCAACAGGCCGTTGACTGCGTGCACCAATCCAGCTACTTCTTTCGGAGCCTGACGATCATCGAGGGGATGGATGTTCTCAGGCGCCATGTTCCGAACCGGTTTTTCGAGTTTTCTCAAAGGCTTGAAGCTCACCTGAATTGATGCCAGGACGGCTATGGCCAGTAGAGGCAACGCCAACAGAAAAGGCAGAACGTTGCCCAGCGCAATTTCCTGGCTCAGTTCATCCCGAACGTCCTCTCGCTGGGCGGTACGTATCCAGAACCCGGTCGATGTATCTCGCATGGTAAACGTTCGCCATTGATAGCCGGCGGCCTCCTGCCAGGCAAATCCTGGCTCAAGGCCCTGGGCATCGTTAGCCCGGAGCGTGTCCAGCACAGGTTGTTGATCAGGAGACCAGACTTCGAAAGCGATTTTGCGTTCGTATTTATGCCCGGCACCGTCGGGCAGAATTTCGTCCTCTTCTTCATCGCCCTGAAATAATGCGTCCGGCAATTCGAGAGTTTTCGACAGCGTAAAGGCTAACTGCTCGATAGACTGAGTGCTCGAGAGATGTTCCACCAGCCCCTGCACAATCCGGGTACTTTGTGCCAGCTCCGCATCGAACAGTTCGTCCAACTGGTGATTGCTGACATAGAACCCCCAGCCTGCCGCGATCAGAGTGATCATAAAAACAGTGCTGGTAATTAGCAGAATCAGCTTCCGTGTCAGGCTCATATTTCTTGGCCTTCCGAGGCTGCTTTGCTGTCCAGCATGTAGCCAACGCCGCGCACAGTGCGAATGGCCTGCTTACCCAGCCGCCGGCGCAGATGGTGAACGTGAACTTCCAGGGCGTTGCTCTCGGCACCCTGATCCCAGCCGTAAAGTTGTTCCTCCAAACGTCGTCTGGTTGCCACCTGATCAGGGTGCCGCATCAGATAGTGAAGGATCTGCAGTTCGCTACGGGGTAGCACGAACGTCTCTGTGCCTACCTGCAATTGCGCAGAGTCCGGATCAAGCACGAGTCGCCCCACCTTGAGTCCTGAGACTCGTGTGCCTGAGCGGCGGCGAGTAACAGCCCTTATCCGGGCTTTCAGTTCTGACATGGCAAAGGGCTTGGTCAGGTAATCGTCTGCCCCTGCATCCAGTCCCTGTAGTTTTTCGGTCAGTTCGCTCCGCGCAGTCAGGATGATGATGGGCAACTCTACGCCCTGCTCCCTCACCTGGCGGACAATGTCCAGGCCATCGACACGGGGTAACGTCAAGTCAAGAATGGCCAGGTCAAAGCTCTCGTTCAGTAAGGCGTTCAGAGCCTGTTGGCCATCATCGACCCAATCTACGGTATTCTGGTCGTCCCGGAGCATGCTCAACATGGTGTTGGCCAGGGGGTGGTCATCTTCGGTCAGAAGTATGCGCATTCTGTTACAGCCATCCGTTTGGTGTTCAACTCAAAGGTTGTTTGTGCTCTTCAGTGTAATTGAAAGCTGGCGGAGTGCGGCCGGAATCATTGCTCAACGCTGCACTCTTGGTTACCGGTTCCAGCAGAAACAGAATGTAACGCCGGTTTTGATCGACCGGATCGGCTATCTGCTCCAGTTGGTCGAGCAAGTCCCGCTGATCTTTATCCACCGCTACAGCGATGGGCAACGTTCGATTTCCATCAGCGAGTTCGCGCCTGAGGGCTTCCACCTCGATGCCATCAACTCTACCCGCGCTGTAAAACCGGGCAGAAAACGGAGGTTCGCCGGTATAAACAAGCCTCGCAGAGGGCTTGTCAGACAGATGACGGGCGGTCATCACCAGCTCCCGTTCCGTTCTCAGCAGCTCCGGATGAAGGCTCACCCAGCCGCTGGCAAGTGAGCCAAGCACGGGGATGAAAAGGGTGGCGGCCACTGAGGAACGCTTCAAGCGTCGGCCGATGTCTGGCATCAGTAGCCCGGAGCTGAGCGCGGCAACAAATGGCAGACCAGGCAGCACATAGGTCCAGAGTATGTTACCGGCCAGGGTAAAGAACACGGCCGGTGTCACCGCGGCCAGGACTACCAGCGCGCTGACATGTTGTTCGCCAGTATGCCATTGCTGCAGCTGGAAGGCGCCGCACCAGTGGTTGCGAAGCACGCCAGCCACCGCGACAAGCCCCCAGGGCATGCTGGCAAGCACAAGATAGAGCCAGATCGTGCCCCGGGGGAAATCGTGGGCGCTGCCGTACAGATCACCCTGCCAGCCGCTGACGACAAAGCGCTTGATGTGCTCACCGACAATGAAGTAATCCAGGAAACCCGGTGTCTTCAGCTCTGCCAGGACATACCAGGGCGCTGACATCAACAGGGTCAGGGCCAGCCCGCGCACCCAGGGCAAACTGTGCCAGAGGGTCTGCCAACGGTTGAAGGTGAGCGCCCAGAGGAACACCGGCAGGCCAGCAAGCACCAGAACCAGTGGTCCCTTGGCCAGCAGGCCAGTAGCCAGGCCGATGAAGAACAGCCAGCCCCAGAGCGGCGGCCCCCCCTGCAGGCGAATGATCAGGCTCACCAGTGTCAGGCTGGTGCCAAGGGCCAGGAATGAATCCGTCATTACCGTGCCGGCAGACAGAAAGCCCAATGCCGTAGTGGCGTAGATTAACGCAGCCCAGAGCCCTTGAGTTTTGGCTCCGTGGCCGAGCGGGTCGGGGTGCAGGTAGCGACGCAGGTTGTAGACCAGCCAGACGATGCCGACATTGGCCAGCCAGGAGGGCAGTCGGCCGGCGAATTCGCTGACGCCGAACAGCTTGAATGACAGTGCCTGAGTCCAGAACGACAGGGGCGGCTTGCCCCAGAAAGGCACACCAATATCGAACCAGGGGGTTATCCAGTCGCCGGTTTCCGCCATAATCCGCGCCATCTCCGCGTAGCGGGGCTCGGTGGTGTCCGCGAACGGCAACAAGGCAGACAGGCCGAGCCTGGCAGCAAGCACCGAGACCAGCAGCCACAGCAAGGTGTTACTGATTCTGGTCATGGCCGGCCACTCGCAGCATGGGTTGTATGTAAGTCATGGTCTCCTGACTATCTTCCGCCACGATAAAAACCGGGCGTTGCTTGGTTTCCATATAGATGCGCCCGATGTATTCCCCCAACAAGCCGACACACAGAAGCTGGACGCCGGACAGGAAGGTGATCATGGCAATCAGGGAGGCATAGCCCGGTGTTGAAATGCCGAAGGCCAGCGCCCGGATTACCTCCCAGAGGCCAACGGTGCCGCCTGCCCCCGCGGCCAGTAAGCCCAGCACAAGGGCCAGTCGCAGTGGTCGGGTCGAGAATGAGGTGATGCCCTCCATGGCCAGGTGTACGAGTTTCAGGTAGTTCCACTTGGTGCTGCCTGCGATTCGGGGGTCGCGATCGAATTCCAGGGTTACGGTGGGCATACCGACCCAGGCAAACATGCCCTTGAGGTAACGGTTGCGTTCCGGAAGCCGGTTCAGGGCCTCGACCGTGCGCCGGCTCATCAGCCGGAAGTCGCCGGTATCGACCGGAATCGGAGAATCGCTGATCCGATTGATCAGACGATAGAAAAGGCTGGCCGTGATGCGTTTAAGCCAGCTTTCGCCGGCCCGGGATCGGCGTTTCATCAGCACGACATCGGCCCCTTTGCGCCATTCGGCAAGCATGTCGGGAATCAGTTCGGGGGGATCCTGAAGGTCTGCATCCATAAGCACCACGGCCTCGCCGCGGGCGTGCTCCAGGCCGGCCGAGACTGCCGCCTCCTTGCCGAAGTTTCGGGACAACTGCAAGACACGGATTTCTGGCTGCCGTTGCCTGGCGGCCATCAGAATGGCGACCGAATCATCCCGACTGCCGTCGTCGACAAACAGCAGCTCAAAACTGCCGTCGAGCTTTTGCCCGGTCGTCCAGAGTCGAGCCAGCAGGGCCGGGAGCACTTCAGCCTCGTTGTGGACCGGAATAACTATGCTCAGCATAGGTTCAGGGGAGCTTGAGCGTTGTTTTTTCATGGAAAACAAACCTCTTGGCAAAGAAGTAATTGGCAACCGTGACGAGTGCCGTGGCCAGGAACTGTGCTGACAGGACTTTGAGGCCAGCCAGGCTGAGAACGGAGAAGCTGAAAAGGTTCAGGGTCCAGCCCAGACTGGCTGCCGCCAGGTATCGCGGCATCGCAACTCGGTGCGGCAGGTTCGAGGCAAACGCGTACTGATGCTGGGCCACGTAGTTGAAAACCAGTCCGGCCGTGGCTCCGGTTGCTGTTGCTAGCCTGGGGTCAAGCCCGGCCTGAACCAGCAGGCCCATCATCAGCCAATGCAACAGCGTGGCCAGTCCGCCGGCTGCAAGGAAACGGGCAAGTCGGCGTTGAAAAAAATGGCGAGCTTTGGGCATAGGTGTTTGCGTCTGTGTCGATTGTTTTCGGGATAGCCCCGAGGTCGGCCGCAATCTACCCCTCCTTTCTTAAGTGAGCCTTAACCGTGCAGGCACAGAAACCTTAAGGCGCTCTTAAGGTTGCTGTGGTGCCGTCTTAAGACTGGTTTAAGCCAGCCTTTCTAATCTGTCAGCCATGACCCTGCGTCCGTCTGGGCCAGGAAAAGCAAGCAGAGAGAAGGCAGCCATGACTGATCCGTTAACAATGTCGACCTGTTGTCCTCCGGATTCCGGGGAGTTGGTTCCGGCCGTCCGTTGTGCTGGCCGGTGGTTTTGCGAAATCCAGTCCAACACGCCATTGGCCCACACGGTGTCGGATTTCATTCGGCGCCGCTTCCTCCACGCGTACGGGGCCGAGCCTTCCCTGCGTATTCCACGGCTTCTGGCCCTGACAACCGCTCAGGGAACGCTGCTGGCCGCCGTTGGCGTGCGCAATGCGGAACAGGAACGGCTTTTTCTGGAGGATTACCTGTCGGTGCCGGTGCAAACACTGATGCCGGAACCGGGAACAAGGCGCAGCGGTATTGCCGAAATTGCCCACCTGGCCGGGGTGGAAGCCGGGGTCAGCCGCTATCTGTTCGCCTCGCTCTCAGTGTGGTTGGATGCTGCCGGCTATGACTGGGTGGTGTGTACCGGTACCGACCAGTTGCGCAACAGTTTCCATCGGCTCGGCATCGCCACGCAGGTGCTGGCGGATGCCGACCCTTCAAAATTGCCGGATGGCGGCGCTGGTTGGGGTCGCTATTACGACCATCATCCGGTGGTGATGACCATCAAGGTCGCTGATGGTATGGCGGCCTTGCGCGCCGCCGGCTTGCTGAAGCTGGTGCAGCCGGTTGTTGCGGTCGAGGATAAACCGCAGGCGGACCTGGGAGGTGCCTATGGCCGCCTTGCCTGATCTCCTGTCTCAGCGGGTCCGGCAACATCCGGAGCGCATTGCACTGCAGGGGCCCGCCAGTTTCAGTTATCAGCAGCTATGGCGGGCGGCGCAGTTGGTGGCCGAGCAGTTGCGGAGCCTGGGCGTGAAACGCATAGGCCTGTGTGGCGACAACACCCCGGCCTGGGTGGTTGCGGACCTGGCTTGTCTGATGGCGGACGTGGTGTGTGTACCGGTGCCGGTGTTTTTTTCCAGAAGCCAGACCGAGCACCTGATTCAGCGGGCCGGGCTGGATGCCCTGGTATTCAGTGGCGAAGCAGAACAGGCGGAGATGATCGGTCATGGCGTCTGGCTGAGACATTTGCCGGTGTCCCCTGCTGCTTCCTGGATGCCGGAACACACCGGCAAGATTACCTTCACCTCCGGCAGTACTGGTACCCCCAAGGGCGTGTGCCTGTCGGCGCAGCAGCTGGCGGCGACCGCCGGTGCGCTGCAGCAGCGGCTGGAAGGTGTGGAGCTGGAGCAACACCTGTGCATTCTGCCGCTGGCAACCCTGCTGGAGAACATTGCCGGGGTTTACCTGCCCCTGCTGATGGGCGCCACGGTGACGGTTGCCCCGTTGCAGACTCTGGGCATGACCGGCAGCAGTGGCCTCGATCTCGGCCAGCTGGTGGCCGGCCTGAATCGGCATCAACCCCATTCCGTGATTCTGGTGCCTGAGCTGGCGATGGCGCTGGTCAATGCCGGCGAGCAGGGATTGCTGACAACGGATTCGTTTCGCTTCCTGGCGGTCGGCGGCGGCCGGGTATCGCCGGACCTGTTGGCCCGTGGACGGTCGATTGGGTTGCCTCTGTACGAGGGCTACGG
>NZ_DIHV01000060.1:0-8832 GCF_002420325.1 Marinobacter sp. UBA5687 | reverse complement strand
CGGAAAAGCTGCTGGAACAGGTGCCCTTCTATCCGCAGGAGAAGTACCAGTGCGGTCCCGCCTCCCTGGCCATGATGCTGAACGCACAGGGGCTGGCGACCAATCCGGACATTCTGAAAGAGCTGGTCTACCTGCCGGGCAAGGAAGGCTCCCTGCAAGTGGAAATGGTTGCCGGCGCACGGGCCCACGACATGCTGGTGTACCGTTTGGAACCGGAACCAGAGGCCATTCTGGCCGAGGTTGAGGCCGGAAATCCGGTCCTGGTTATGCAGAATCTTCGTCTGAGCTGGTGGCCGCAATGGCATTTTGCGGTGGTGGTGGGCTACGACAGCACGGAACAGGTCTTCATCCTGAACACGGATACACGGCGCCACTATGAAATGCCATACAAGGTGTTTTACAACACCTGGAGCAAGGCTGAGCGATGGGCTGCAGTCATTCTGCCCCCCGATCAAACACCCGCAAGTGCTGAAATGCTGCCCTACCTCCAGGCGGCCCACGATCTTGAGACAACAGGCCACACCCTGGCGGCCCAGCGAGCCTACCAAACTGCCATCACGAGATGGCCCGAGCAGCCCACACCGTTAATGGCAAACGCCAACCTGCAGTACCAGCTAGGTCATTTTCAGAATGCCGTGGGCAGTTTCCTGAGGGTGGTCGAGAAGTTCCCCGGGTTCTCCGAAGGCTGGAACAACCTCGCCATCGCACTCAACGATGCAGGCTGTCCGGCTAGAGCCAGACAGGCCTCCGAGTGTGCAGCCGGGCTGGCACCGAAACGGTTTAAACCGCTACAGGATGAGGCCCGATCACACGCGGCAGATGCCGCCGCCTGCCCCCAGATTCCCGCCTGCCCCTCAAACGCCCACTAACAGGCGGTCACAGGGATTTTCGCAGGAGCACAACGTCTTTCACGGGAATCTCCAGATCCCAGCCATAATGCTGGGCCAGCCAGCGGAATGTCTGCTCACGGTAGAACACCACATGGGTGGGATCGCGCCGATAGTGCCAGTTATCGAAACGGGCATCGTCGGTCTGGAAGCAAGTCATGATACCCAGGCAGCCTCCGGGCCGGAGCAGGCTGTCCAGCATGCGAAACACTTCGGCTGGATGATGCAGATGCTCCACAACCTCGGTACAGGTAATAACATCGTATTGCCGATCCAACGCGGCGGCGTCCGGGTAAAAGAACGGATCGTACAGGGTCATGTGCAATCCCGCTTCCGCCAGCATGCTGGCCAATGCCGGACCGGGGCCACAGCCGAAGTCCAACCCCTGTGCTCCGGGGGAAACCTGCCCCAGCAGGGGCTGGGCCAGCTTTGAAAGAAAGCGCCGGTAGCCGGGATCGTCCGCATTGTTGTTGTGCAATTCATAGACGGCTCGCTCCCGGGAGCCGGAAAGCCGACACTCGGAGGCCATCACCGTGGCTTCGCACTGGCCACAACGAAAATATCGTTGCTGCCCCACTTCGCGAAAGGGCGCCAGTTCAGCGTCTTCACACACCGGGCAGAGCGCCTTCTGTTGCGCGGAAGATTGCGGTGTTTCGATCATGAACGTTTCAACCTGACAAAAGTTTCATTGTCATATCCGGCCATGCGGCGAGTTTGTGACCGGATACGTAAAAGCACCCATCGTGCGCTGCCTATACTGGCACCGAACAGAGAGGAGTCGGCTTGTACCTCTTGAATGATAACAACAGTTCAATTCAAGACTAAATGCCCGGGAACTGCCCCGGCTCAGAGACCGGAACATGGAAACGTCATCTGAACTTGCACTGGAAGTGCCGATCGTCTCGGCTCGCTATGCCCGCCGTTTTGTCCGTTTTATGGAACATCGCGGTGTAAAGCGGCATACCATTCTTGCCAATACCGGCATCACCGACGAAATGCTGAATAACCCGGACGCCAGCTTGTCGATGCATCAGGTCATGGATTTGCTGCGACAGGCGGATTGGCTGATGACCGACGAACGCGCGGCATTCGAATTTGGCCAACAACTGGACCTGCCCAGTCACGGCCTTCTCGGGTTCGCCATGTTGGGTCAGGAAAATCCACGACGCCTGGTGAGCATGATCGTCCAATACCTGCGCGTAGGCCTGCCATTGATGGACATGGAACTGGAATCGACCGGCTCCACATTCCGCATCCGGCTGATCGATACCTGGGGCGTGGAGGACTTGAGACCCTGCCTGACCAAAATCTATATGGGCAGCATTCACCGTATCTCCTGCCAGGTTTGCAGCAACTTCAACTTCCAGTTTGATTTTCCGTCGTCTGCCTCGCTGGATGACTGGCAACTCCTGGCCCCTGGATGCGAGTTCGAATTCGAGGCACCGGTTGCTCAGGTAACCATGCCGTTGAAAGGCTCACCAGCCCCCAAAAGTGAGGCTAACCTGGAGTTTCTGGTAGCCCGTACCCGATGCCATCGAAAACCCGGCAATCTGGAAGCCGACGAGACCGCGATGCAGGTTCGCGAACTGATCATGAGCCAGCCCGGCCGCCCCTGCACCACCGAAAACATTGCGCGGCGCCTGGATATCAGCCCGCGCACCCTGCGCCAGCATCTTGCTAGCGCCGGCACATCGTTCAGGGAATTACGGAACGAAATTCGCGAAAGCTTCGCCACCCTTTATCTGAAAGACACCAACGTACCGTTGGAGTCGATCTCCGAGAAGCTGGGGTTCAGTGACCAGGCCGGTTTTACCAAAGCCTATCGATCCTGGACGGGCACAACCCCTGGCGACGTTCGGCGGCAAGCCCGCTCAAAAAAGTGAACACAGCTCACTTTTCGTTTTGACACCGTTCACGGTTTAGACAATCCCTTCCCCTCTCTCCGCTTTGAACAAAAACGGTGCCGCGACAAGCAATGACCCGCGGCACCCTCTCCCCGTCTAATAACGCTGCACTCATACGTGAACACGTATGGCAAAGGGATCTTTGCAAGTCCGATTGAGCAGTCCTTATCGGTGTTGTCTGCAACCCACTACAACAAATAACGACGTACAGAGGACGAACTCATGAAACTCAGGAACCTCAATACGAGTGTCCGCAAGCTCGGCCCCGCGATTGCCGCGGCGGCTTTGATGGCGGGAGGCGCAGGTAATGCCTCCGCCGAGCAAGTATCCACCGAGCTGGCATTTGAGTGCCCGTTTCCACTCATCGGTGATCAACCGATCCGTGCCACCATCAGTGCTGATATTCCTTCGGCAGCATCAGTGGGAGAAACGATACCGGCCTTCACCGTAGACGCGATCACCGTTGTCAACGACGATGCCCGCACCGGCCTGAAACTGGTTCAATCAGCCACTCTTGAAGGGGTTGCCACCAGCTTCAACAGCGTTACCACACCGGGCAGAACGGTAGAGCAGATCGTCACTCTTGATATACCACCGACACCGGTTCCGGAAACCTCCGGCGAATTCAATGTCCCGGCTACCGGCACTTCACCGGAATTCCTGGTTACCGCAGATGATGTCGGCGAACTGGAAATCAGGGTAGGCGCTCTACGGCTGGACCTGATCGCGCGCACCGCCAACGGCGACATCGCACCCGCACCAATCGGCGAAATCACAACCGACTGTGTTCAGCTGCCGGATCAGAACAACCTGCTTCAGACAGTGACTGTAGGCGGAGACGTTGTTGAAACACCACGCATCAGTATTACCCCTGAAGACATCAGCTTTGGATCAGTACAGGCTGGCCTCAGTGCGCAGCAGAGTGTGACCATTACCAACACCGGCAACACCGGCCTTGGCCTCAGCAACATCTTCATTGATGGAACCGACGCCGATGTATTCACTGTCACCAATCAGTGCGGCTCCAGCCTGGCGCCCGAAGCTTCATGCGCTGTCGACGTAACCTTTGCT
Source organism: Marinobacter sp. UBA5687 (assembly GCF_002420325.1). Classification (NCBI taxonomy): domain Bacteria; kingdom Pseudomonadati; phylum Pseudomonadota; class Gammaproteobacteria; order Pseudomonadales; family Marinobacteraceae; genus Marinobacter; species Marinobacter sp. UBA5687. The sequence goes on along the minus strand of NZ_DIHV01000060.1, from coordinate 4,970 downwards.
CCAAGCACCGAAGGTACTCGCAACGCTACTCTGACCATCGAATCTACCGATCCGGAGAACGAGTCTGTAAGCGTTCCGCTCTCTGGCAAGGGAACTCTGGCACCCACTCCGGAAATTTCGGTAACGCCGGAATCCGTTGATCTGGGTCGCGTTCTGTCAGGCACCAGCGCAACTGCACAGGTTACCGTAGACAACAACGGCAACGCTGCTCTGCAGATTGACAGCATCACCCTGACTGGCGCCAATGCGGCGGACTTCATTCAGACCAATGACTGTACAACGGTCGCCGCAGGTGAAAGCTGCACCATTGATCTGAACTACACCGCCGGGGCACCGGGTGTAAGCAACGCAACGCTTGTCGTTCGCTCCAACGACCCGGAAACTGCGGAAACCTCTGTCAGCGTCACAGCCGAGTCTTACGAGGAACCGACCGGAGGTTCCGAACTTGAGCTGCTGCTCGGTCTGCAGGGCTCTACTCTGATCAATGCAACCGGAGGCACCCTGCCGCTGAACGGTTCCATTGCCACACTGCTGGACATTGCCTCAGGCACCTTTGAAGCCGATCTGGAAGTACTGCCTACCTCTGGCAACTTCTCCATCAAACTGCTTTTCAGCAAGATCAATGCGGCAGCCAACGTGGAGTTTGAGCAGGCAGAGGTTACCACCGGCACACTTGTGAATGGCAAGTTGACCGCAAATTCCAAGCTGTATGTGAAAGTACCCAAGGTTGCCATCAAGCTTGGCTGGCTGCCAGTTCGCATCGGTGGCGGTTCCGAGTGCCAAACCCGTGAACCGATCAACATCGAACTCAAATCCGTTGAAGGCTCTAACTTCTCCCCGGCAACGGGCGGCGAGGTCAGCGGCGTCTACGAACTGGGCGCTCTGGAGAACTGCGGGCTGCTCACCAGCTTGCTCAACCAGTTCATGACTGGCCCGGGCAACACCATCAACCTTGAGCTCACTCCGCAATTCTGAGGAATTCCGGCATCGCCGGAAGCAGGTTCACGGCTGGCACTAGCTGGCCGTGAACCTTACACGCAGTAAAAACAAAATCAAAAAAGGAACAATGCAATGAAAAGCCTGAAAAGAAATCTGCTAGCACTGGCTATCATCGGCGCGCCGTTTGCCGCGCAGGCAGAGCTTAAACCCATCGACGATGCTCAGATGGGCAGCATCACCGGCCAGGCCGGTGTCACCATCGAGCTCGAAACCAAAGTAAACATTGGTGAATTCAGATATACCGATGAGGGCTCTCTCGCCATCAAGGACATCAGCATCGGCGGTGCTGGCGCCGGCTATGAGGATGAGATGTTCAAAGACATCGAGATCGGCAGAAGCCTGGCCTTCAAGGACTACACCGACCTGATCGATAATATCAAGATCGAGATCGACGTTGCCGCGGATGGCGACGCCATCATCAACGTACTGCCAATCACCGCAGCTCCTATCGATTTTGGCGTGACAACCGGTGAATGGAGCCTGCAGGGCAACACAGACTCCACCCTGCTGGCAAGCAACTTTTCAATGAGAGGTATCTTCAACAAGGTCGGCATCACGGTGGATACCGCGACCGACAAGCTGACCCTGGACACAAAGGTCGGTATTTCCGATCTGGATATCGATGTCGACTTCCTCGCGATCGGTATTCGTGACCTGCAGCTCACCAAGAATACCTATCTCGAAAAGGTTGCTGACAAAGCAACTGGCGGCAATGGCCCGACCATTCTGGATGCCGCCGCGGATATCGTAGTGGAGGTCTACAAAGACCAACGCTTCGGCAGCTCGGACGATTCCCTGGCGATTGATCTGCAGCAGTTTGACGCAGACATGAAGATTGGCCAGGTTCTGGTGGGCGGAACCAGCATCGGCTCCCTGACACTGGACAACCTCTCAGTGCAGAACACCCGCATGAGAATCTACGGTCACCAGTAATGCACCGAGGGCCCGTTCCGGGCCCTCACTCTGCCAACCCGGCGGCGCGTTTCATTTCCAGATCCAGATCGCTCTCCGCCAAGGGCTCTGAACTGATCAATTCAATCCGCGATTGTTCTCCCGGCTCACAGGGCTGAACGGTCAACGCACCTTCCACCTGATTGATCACTCGCCAGCCATCCAGGGTATGCACAACGGCCTTGAACCGCACCAGACGTTCGTCCATCGCCGTTGCCAGTAGAGACGCCTCCGAGAATTGAATTTCCGGGTGGATGCGCCAGCCCAGGCTGTAATGCCCCTGACCACGGTTGGTCATCCGCTGCCAGGGCTGGTCGTCCAGAGACGGTGCCGGGGGGCGAAGATCAAGCGCAGCCCGCTGTTGATGAGCATCCGGGCTGGATACCGGCTGACGCTCCATCTCACCGTCCAGCCACTCGGGCGCCAAATGTCCCTGGCTTGTCGTGTAAACGGCACGCTTCGTCAGGGGCAGTGTGGCAACCCAGTCTTCAAACGCCGAGAGTTGCTGTGCCGTGCAAAGATCCGATTTGTTGGCGACCAGAATATCGGCAGCTTCGATCTGATCCCGGAACTGCACATTCTCAAGCACTTTCGGGTTCTCGAGTTTGCGTGGATCCACCAGAGTAATCACCGGCCCCAACGCCAGGACATCCTGATAATGCTCTCCAGTCAGGGTATCGAGAATCTGGGACGGATGGCCCAGGCCCGTGGGCTCAATCAGCAAACGATCCGGCTTGGCTCTGGCAATCAGCTGGTTCAGGCCGATCTGCATGGGCAGCCCCGCGACACAGCACATGCAGCCCCCCGGCACCTCGCGCACCACCGCTCCCTCGGTTTCCAGGATGGCACCGTCAATGCCCACCTCGCCGAACTCGTTCACCAGTACCGCCCAGGTTTCCCCTTCCGGTTTCTGGCGCAGAAGGTCCAGAATGGCAGTGGTTTTGCCAACGCCAAGGAACCCGAGTATCAGGTTGGTGGGAATCGGGCGGGTAATGTTGGACATAATTCGGGCCTCAAAAACGTTATACTATAACAACATTGACCAGGCCGGGCTACGTCCCGACTATGGAGGAGTTAATGCCAAGACTGTTCTTCGGGCTGGAAATTCCTGAGTCGATCAAGACCAGCCTCTTAAAGGTAAAAACTGACATTAAAGGTGCCCGCTGGCAAAGCAAAACCCAGCTTCACCTAACCCTGGCGTTTCTGGGAGAGGTGGAGGCCGAACAGGTAATCCAGGCTCGGGATAACGCCAGAAAGGTGACCCATACGCCTTTTAAGCTGGAAGCCGCCGGGTTGGGTTGCTTCGGCAAGGAGGAGAGCCCGAAAATCCTATGGGCGGGAGTCTCCCCCGAGGCAGAACTGAGGGGACTGCAACGCACCCTTGCCCAAAGGCTCATCAACGACGGCTTCACTCTCCAGAATCCCTCATTCAAACCTCACATCACACTGAGCCGCTTTCGGGCTGGCGCAGGCTCGGTGGCCGGGCTGATCGAGCACTACCAGAGGACCCGGTTTGGCAGTTGGCCGGTTCAGGGCTTTGCACTGTTTGAAAGCAGTCCAGGCCAAAGCGGCTCGGTCTATACCGTACTGGAACGCTATCCGTTAACCACCTGAAGCCTCAGGATTGCTCAAGTCGGTTTGCCTCGTAGTCCTCAATCAAGGCTCTGGCGAGAACCCAGTCTTCGTCAGCGACATGCACGTTGGTAAAGCCGGCTGCGCCGATCTCGCCCAGCGCGCCCTGCAGATAATGTCCGCCTACGTGCGCCTCTATGTGATTGGCACGCAGCAGGCCAGCAATGATGTGAGCCTCGGTAATATCCCGGGCCCGATAGGCTATTTGCAAAACGGAGCACTCCTATATGCTTAACGCTGTTTCGACTATAGTCGTCCACATGCCCTGTGTCTCGCGCCCCAAGGATTGTCCATGCTCTGGTTTCTGCTCGCTGTCGTTACTCTTGTTGTCCTGATCACACTGCTGATCTTCCGGGTAAAGGATCTTTCCGAGTACGACGGCCAGGACTGGGTTATCAAGGAAGTTGCTCCAAACCCGGCTCATGATGAGGTCATAGAACGCATCAAGGACATGGGGCGCGCCTCCCGTGGCCTGAAAGGCAAAGCCCGGCTGATCGCCCTCCGCAATCACCTGGATAGCCTGGGTGAAGGCGTGGATATCGAATCGGACATCCGTCATCAGGATCATCCGCGTGGAGAATGGATATTGGCGCCCGGGGCCGATTCCCGCCGACGTGTGCTCTATATTCACGGCGGTGCCTGGGCTGCTGGCAGCCCTCGAAGTCACCGGGCGATTACCGACCGTTTTTCCCGGATTGCCAATGCTGCCGTTTTTGCGGTTGACTACCGGCTTATGCCCGAACACCGGTTCATGGATGGCATTCGGGACTGCCGCCAGGCCTATGCATGGTTGCTGAATCATGGCCCGGACGGCAAAGCGCCCGTCGACTTCATGGTGGTTGCCGGAGACTCGGCGGGCGGCAGCCATACCCTGTCACTGCTGGCGTGGATTCGCGACAATGGCCTGCGGCAGGCTGATGCCGCCGTTGCCCTGTCACCCTCCACGGATCTTACGCTTACGGCGCCGAGCAATCGCGAAAATATTCGCACGGACCCACTCCTGGGCCCGGTGTTTGGTGGTTTGTCCAAAATCCCGCTGCCCGTGTTGTGGTGGGGAACACTTGCCGCGTTCAGAATCTCTCCCACCAACCCTGTTGCATCACCTCTGCGGGGTGAGCTTAACAAGCTGCCACCCGTGCTTATCCACGCAAGCACCACGGAAATGCTGCTGGACAACGCCACGCGTTACGCTGCCAAAGCAAAAGCCCAGGGTTCACCGGTGGAGCTTCACACCTGGCAGAACATGGTTCATGTATGGCACATCTTCACGCCACTTCTTCCTGAGGCAGACGAGGCGTTTGAAGACATCGCGGTGTTTCTTCAGAAAGTGGAACAGCAATAGCAGCTGGTGCCGGCGCTACTCAGCCGGCTTTCGCCTGACGTACAGC
>NZ_DIHV01000010.1:0-12545 GCF_002420325.1 Marinobacter sp. UBA5687 | reverse complement strand
GCCGGCTTTCGCCTGACGTACAGCACCTTATGGACTCGGGCAACGACCGTTCCTGCCTCATCCACAACGTCGACATACCACTCCGGCAGGTACTTGTCGCCATCGGCGGTGGCTTCGCGTATTTCATCAAGACGCGCATCGGTCAGCTCGAAGCGGGCCTTTACCACGCCCTTGCCGGGGCGGATAAAATCAATACTCGCGGACTTGTCCCACACGATGTAATCGTTGCCCAGTCGGCGCATCAGCAACAGCATATACATTGGGTCAACCATGCTGTAGAGAGATCCGCCGAAGTGCGTGCCCACGTAGTTGGTGTTGTACCAGTGCTGACGCATTTCCACCGTTGCAGAGCTGAAGTCATCAACAATGTGAGTGACTTTAATACCCGCCCCCAGATAAGGGGCGAAAGTAGAGAGCACTCGGCGCAGAGCGCCGGCACTGGCAAACCAGCGGCGAATGGTTGAATTCATAGGAACATCCAAACGGTTGAGAATCAGCCTGAAAACTGCGTAGCTGGCTATCTTCTTACAGCCACACTGCATTTTCAACGAAAATTCATACGACCGTTTGAATTATTTAGACTGGAAGCATCAAGGTTTCACGCCGAACCACTGGGGATAGTTCAGCAGGCAGTACAGTGCGAGCATGTCATAAACCGCATGCCAGACCATCACCATGGGCAGGCTGCCCCAGAACTGGTAGGCACCACCAAGAATCAGTCCAAGACCCGTTGCCACCAGAAAATAGGTAAACGACACGTAGTGCACCAACCCGAACAACACAGAGGCCGCCAGCAAGGCTGTCCAGGGCCCGGTATGCTGCAGTAGCCAGCCCTGCACGGCACCACGAAACAACAGTTCTTCCCCCACCCCGGCGAGCAGGCACAAGGTCAGCAATACCGGCCAGCGATAACTCGCCGCGAAACGGTAAAGGGCCTGCATTTGCGAACCAAGATCATCAGGGAACAGCCAGGAGAGTTGAGTCAGCAGCAATAGCACAAGGTAGGTGGTGCCAGCGCCCAGGATTCCGTACAGCAGGATTTCCGGCAGATTCAGGCCATTCAGCATTAACGGAATATCGAACAGCCAGATCGCGAGCCAGCCTACCAAACCAATACCGCCCTGAAACAACAGGGCGGCGGTAGTGGATATAGTGGCGCGACCTTGGGCCATAACTCAGTTTTCGAACAAGCCCTTGACCGGGAACAGATCGTCGTAGGCGGGCGCCTGCTTCTGGGCCTTGGCCTGGAAGGATTTCATCATGTCCGTGGGGCGGAACATGCCAGACTGCCATGTGGCCATGTAGCGGAGGCTGTCTTCTACGCTGTGATCGCGGCTGAAGTTGATCATTTCCTTGCAGCCGGTCACCGCCAGCGGTGAATTGGCAGCGATCTGGGCGGCAATGGACATCACGCCCTCAAGCATCGCTTCCTGAGTCTCGTATACCGAGTTCACGAAACCCAGGCGATGAGCTTCTTCAGCACCGAACTTGCGGCCCGTGTAAGCCAGCTCACGCACCACGCCCTCAGGCATCAGTTTAGGCAGCCGCTGCAGCGTGCCCACATCAGCTGTCATGCCCAGCTCGGTTTCCTTGATGGTGAAATAGGCATCGGAGGTGCAATACCGGCTGTCAGCAGCGCATACCAGGTCCAGAGCCCCACCAATACAGCCCCCGTGCACCGCAGCCAGCACCGGCAGACGTACTTTCTCAAGAGAGCTCAGAGTATCCTGCAGCTGCAGTACGACTCTTCGCAGGTTCTCCGCCATACGGCCAGGATCACCACTCATGGGCACGGATTTCGGATCCGAGAACACGCCCAGATCCATGCCTGCGGAAAAGTGCTTCCCAGTCGAGGAGATCACAATCACCCGGGCATCGGTATTGGCTTCAATATCCTGAACGCAGCGCGGCAATTCCAGCCAGAATGCCTTGTTCATGGTATTCAGCGCCTCGGGGCGACTGAACTGAACATGGGCGATGTGGTCTTTTACTTCAATATTGAAACTTTCGTAGTTGGCGAGTTCAGACATGATGGATCCCGTATCATCTGAGAGCATGGTTTCGTATTATTAGGGTGCACATTACCGCGAAACGAGGCACGATGGAATTCACTTTCCTTGGCACATCGGCCGGAACACCAACCCGGTCACGCAACGTCACCGGCCTGGCGCTTTGCCTGTCGGGGCCCAAACCCTGGTATCTGGTGGACTGCGGTGAAGGCACCCAGCACCAGCTGATGCGCACACGGTATTCGGTGATGCAGTTGCGCGCCATTTTCATCACCCACATCCATGGTGACCATATCTTCGGGCTACCGGGCTTACTTACCAGCGCGTCCATGCTGGGTCGCACCGAGCCTCTGGACATCATTGCGCCGCCACAGGTACGCCGGTTTATCGATGCGGTCATCGAAAACAGTGACTCCAGCCTGAGTTATCCGTTGAACTTCACCAACTCGGAAGCTCCGGATTTTTACTGGCAGGATGACCATTTGGGCGTTACCAACGTGGCGCTTTCACACCGGGTACCTTGCCGGGCCTACGTATTCACAGAGCGCAATCTGGAACGTCAGCTGCAAAAGGAGAAACTGGTTGCTGATGGCATAGAGCCTGGCCCTCAATGGGGCGACCTGCAGAAAGGCAAAGATGTTCTACTGGATGATGGGCGCCTGCTGCGTAGCGACGATTACACTCACATTCCCAGAACCGCGCGAAAAATCATTGTCGGCGGTGACAACGACACCCCGGAACTGCTGAAAAATGCCTGCCAAGGCACCCACGTCTTGATTCACGAGGCCACCTACACCCAGGATGTCGCAGACCGGGTTGGCCCCTGGCCCCAACACAGCTCGGCGCAGCAGGTGGCCCGGTTCGCACAGGCAACGAAGCTGCCCAATCTGGTACTCACCCACTTCAGCTCCCGCTACCAATCGGCCCCGGGTGGCACACCGCACATCAATCAGCTTGCCGCCGAGGCGTTGCAGCATTACAAGGGCCACCTTTTCCTGGCCCGGGATTTTGACACCTACCGTCTGGAGAAAGACTTCCAGCTACACAAAGGTGATCACAGCTAATCAGTCGCTATTCTGGCCTGGCGGCAGTACCACCCATTCAGGGTCTTCAAATTCACCCAAAGGCCGAATCTCCACAAACGGAGCAGCGCTTTTAATGATCTCCGCGATCCTCGGGTCCTTCCGGGCATCCATGGCATCGCGGTCGGCCTTGCTGTCCCAGCTGGCGATAGCGATCAACTTGTTCGGCTCACCAATCTTTCGGTGTAGTTCGGTACCACGGGCACCGGGCGCCTGCTGAATCAGCTCACTGGCCCGGACCCAGGCATCGGCATACTCCTCAGCAGAGTGCCCGTCTTTCACCGTGACCTCGAAAATATACTTCATCGCATCCTCCTCACTCCTATGGATCTTCGTGGTTCGCTGAGCCTTGCGGTAGACTGGCCGGACATTCACAGGGAAGTCACCAATGTCCGCACCGCTTGTTTTTGCCATCGTCGCCATCGCCCTGATTGGTGGCTCACTGTTTTATTTGTTCTTCTACCGCAACTGGCGACGGCGGCGCGAACTGCAACAGCCCTTCCCTGTGTCCTGGAGGCACCACCTTCAGGATAACGTGCCGCTCTATAATCGGCTCTCCGACAGCCACAAAACCCGACTGGAGAATTTGGTTCAGCTCTTTATCTCGGAGAAGGAATTCTACGAATGTGCCGGTTTTGAAATCGATGACCGGGTGCGAGTGACCATTGCCGGCCATGCTTGCCTTTTACTGCTTGAACGCGGATTTTACGAATACGATGACGTCAAAAGCATCCTGGTCTATCCCGACATCTACCGGGTAAAGGACACCGAAAGCGATGGCCTGGTGGTCAGCGCCAGTGACGAAACCCGGGCCGGAGAGGCCTGGTCCCACGGCCGGGTAATTCTGGCCTGGAGCCAGTGTGAACAAGCCATCGCCAATCCTCATGGCCCGCACAATGTGATTCTCCATGAATTCGCCCATCAGCTGGACTACCTGGATGGCACTGCGGACGGTGCGCCACCACTGAGTGGCGATGACGCTGCACGCTGGCAGGAAACCATGACCGAAGCCTGGGACCACCTGCAGCATCGGCTGGAACACCACCACAAACCCTGGCTCGATCCCTACGGCGCCACCGAGCCGGCCGAGTTTTTCGCGGTGCTGACCGAGGCCTTCTACCAACAACCGCAGCACTTGAAACGTGAACAACCTGACGTCTACGCTGCCCTGTGCCGTTTTTACCGGATCGACCCGGAGCACATGCGTGCCTGCGAGCCTTGATGATCAGCCGCCTAGGCCGTTTCCCTTGACGCCGAGACGATCCAGGTAAAGATGCAGCTCTTCCTCGCTGATATTCACGTATTCCAGTACCCGGCCATAGAGCATCACGGTAGGCACATTACGCCCGCCTAACTCCTTCTGGGTCTCACTCAGGACGTAAAGTATCGTCCGTTCCGTTTTTGTGAGACCATCCCGCGCATCGGGGATTACCTCGTCTATTCCGCGTAAACTGCTCATATTTCTGAATCCGGTAAGCTGCCCATGGAAATCAAAGTCAATTATCTCGACAACCTGAGGCTTGAGGCCAAGTTTGACGATTTTACCGTCGTCTCAGACCAGCCCGTCCGCTACAAAGGCGATGGCTCGGCGCCCGGCCCGTTTGACTACTTCCTGGCCTCATCTGCCATGTGCGCGGCTTACTTTGTAAAGGTTTACTGCAACGCCCGGGATATTCCCACAGATAACATCCGCCTGTCGCAGAACAACATTGTAGACCCGGAAAACCGCTACAAGCAGATTTTCAAGATTCAGGTGGAACTGCCGGAAGACATTTCGGACAAGGACCGCCAGGGCATCATCCGCTCCATCGACCGTTGCACCGTTAAAAAAGTGGTGCAAACCGGCCCGGATTTCCAGATTGAAGTGGTGGAAAACCTGGACGAAGACGCTCAGGCCCTGCTCACCGCCGCCCCCGGCGGCGACGGCAACACCTATATTGAGGGCAAGGATCTGCCCCTGGAGCAGACCATTGCCAACATGACCGGCATCCTCTCAGATCTGGGCATGAAGATCGAGATTGCCTCCTGGCGCAACATTGTTCCCCACGTGTGGTCTCTGCACGTGCGCGACACCGCGGCCCACATGTGCTTCACCAACGGCAAGGGTGCCACCAAGGAAGCCGCCCTGTGTTCGGCCCTGGGTGAGTTTATAGAGCGGCTGAACTGCAACTTCTTCTACAACGACCAGTACTTCGGCCAGGACATCGCCAACAGCGAGTTCGTGCACTACCCGAACGAAAAATGGTTCCAGCCAGGCCCGGAAGGCGAGTTGCCGGACGGCATTCTGGATGACTACTGCCTGAAGATTTTCAATCCGGACGGCGAACTGCTGGGCACGCACCTGTTCGACACCAACTCGGGCACGCCCGAGCGTGGTATCTGCAGCATTCCGTATGTGCGTCAGTCAGACGGAGAGACAGTTTACTTCCCCTCCAACCTGATCGAGAACCTGTACCTGAGCAACGGCATGAGCGCCGGTAATACCCTGCAGGAAGCGCAGGTACAGTGCCTGTCAGAAATCTTCGAACGGGCAGTCAAGAAAGAGATCATTGAGAACGAAATCGCCCTGCCGGATGTTCCCGAGAGCGTGTTGGCCAAGTACCCGGAGATTGTCGAAGGTATCAAGGCCCTGGAAGAGCAGGGCTTTCCGGTACTGGTGAAAGATGCCTCCCTGGGCGGTCAGTTTCCGGTGATGTGCGTCACCCTGATGAACCCCAAAACCGGCGGTGTGTTTGCTTCCTTCGGTGCACACCCCAGCTTCCACGTTGCCCTGGAACGCAGTCTGACCGAGCTGCTGCAGGGTCGCAGCTTTGAAGGTCTGAACGACCTGCCGGCGCCCACCTTCAACTCCATGGCGGTGACCGAGCCCAATAACTACGTTGAACACTTTATCGATTCCAGCGGCGTGGTGTCCTGGCGCTTCTTCAGCGCAAAATCCGACTACGATTTTGTGGAATGGGATTTCTCAGGCAGCAACGAAGAAGAAGCCGACACCCTGTTCGGCATCCTCGCGGACATGGGCAAGGAATGCTACATGGCGGTGTTCGAAGACCTCGGCGCTCCGGTCTGTCGAATCCTGGTGCCGGGCTATTCCGAGGTGTATCCGGTGGAAGACCTGGTGTGGGACAACACCAACATGGCCCTGGAATTCCGCGAAGACATCCTCAACCTGCACCGTTTGAGTGAAGAAGAACTGGCCGATCTGGTACAGCGCCTGGAAGAGGCCGAGCTGGATGTATACATGACCATCGTCACCCTCACCGGCATCGAATTCGATGAAAACACCGTATGGGGCCAGCTCACCATTCTGGAACTGAAACTGCTGATCTACCTGGCACTGGGCGAGCTTGAAGAGGCCCAGGAGCTGGTGGAGATGTTCCTGCAATTCAATGACAACACCGTTGAGCGCGGCCTGTTCTACCAGGCTATGAACGCGGCCCTGGAAGCCACGCTGAACGACGAACTGGAGCTGGATGATTACCTCTACAACTTCCGCCGTATGTTTGGCGACCCGGTGATGGATGCGGTGGTCGGGTCTATTGAGGGGTCGGTGCGCTTCTTTGGCCTGGAAGAAACCGGCATGGACCTGCGAGGTCTGGACCGGCACCTGAAGATGATCGAGAGCTACAAGAAGCTGCACGCGGCCAGGGCCCGCAAAGCCGGCGTTCAACGGTAAGCATTGGCCGTCTGATCCCCCGTGTGAACTACCTGCTTGCCAATCACCCGAATGGCCCCTGGCCGGCAGGTCGCCCTAAACGGGGTTTTGCCGGCCACGTCGCCATCCACCGTTACCGTCTTGGCGCGGGTGGTTTCTACGTGGCACCACTTGCCCTTGATCTGGATGACGGTACTGGTTCGGCGCGGCGTCTTGCGATTCAGGCGTACCATCAGAAATGCAAGTAACAGCTGCGGCAATGGGCGTGGTTTAACGGCAATCACATCCAGCAAGCCGTCATTGGCGGAAGCCTCCGGTATTTCGTGGCCGCCGCCGAAATAGGCACCCGTGGCAACTGCAATGGATAGCCAGCGGCCATCCAGGGTGGAGCGATCCGTGCGGATACGTGCGTGAAACCCCCGCTGGGCGCCCAGCTGCCGGAAAAGCGTGGCAACGTAGCTGAATTGTCCAAGGAACTTTTTAGTAGGCGAACTGGCCTGGCGCGAAGGTAGGGTGCCCAGGCCAATGTGGGCCACGTTGAGATAGATGCGGTCATCAAACTCCGCCACATCAATCATCTCGGTGCTACCGTCCGCCACCAGACGGGCCACCTCTGCCGGTTCAGACGGAATACCCAGGTTGCGAGCAAAATCATTAGCGGTTCCCGAGGGAAGAACCGCGAGAGTCGCGCCGGTGCGCAGGCAAAGTCCGGCCACACCGTTCACAGTGCCATCCCCACCCGCGGCCAACAATACGTCGTTGCCAGTCACCAGGCGCAGCCACTGTTCAGCCTCATCCAGCCTGCATTCGGTTACGTTCTCGATTCCCTGCTCGCGCAGATGCGGCAACCAGAAATCCGCATCCCGGCAGCCATCACCGGAACCAGGGCTATCCACCAGCCAATACGCCATATCATTCCCTCTGGAGAAAGAAACTGTCCCCTTCATTTGATAGCATGGCTGATCGATTTCTTCATGCAGGAAGCATTACCGTATGGCAACGCGCATTACTCTCCATTACTGCACTGGCTGTAACTGGATGCTGAGATCCGCCTGGATGGCGCAGGAACTGCTGACCACCTTCGACGGCATGGTCGACGAGCTCACATTGAAACCCGGCTCCGGCGGCATCTTTGAAGTCTGGGTAAACGATACCCGAATCTGGTCCCGCAAGGAGCAAGGGGGCTTCCCCGATATCAAGCAACTGAAACAGCTGGTGCGGGATCAGATTGCCCCGGAGCACTCACTGGGGCACTCAGACAAGCCGGTGTAGTACATCTACGAGGGTGGCTACCCGCTCCCGCATCTTTTCGCTACCATACGCCACCCTCAAAACGCCCGCCCGCTGCGCCAGGCCCGTCTGCAGCTGCTGTTCGCCAGAGGTGATCCAGTTGACCCTGCAGAGGCTTTCCCTTGTCCATCAATGCCTTATATACCGACTTGTCGGGCTACTACGATCTGATGTGTGCCGATATCGATTACCCTGCCCAGAGTCTTGGGGTACAGCGGTTACATCAGCTATTCGGCAATGGCGGCAAGCGTCATCTGGATCTGGCCTGTGGTACCGGGCCGCACATCCGGCATTTCCTGAACCTTGGTTACCAGTGCGAAGGGCTGGATATTAATCAGCCCATGCTGGATGTAGCCCAACAGCGTTGCCCGGAAGCCGTCTTCAGTGTTCAGGATATGTGCGAATTCAGGTTTGATAATCCATTTGATCTGATTACCTGCTTCCTGTACTCCATTCATTACAGCGATGGTATCGAGAAGCTCCAGGGCTGTATCGAAAGCGCCTACCGGGCGTTATCAGCCAACGGATTGTTCTGTTTCAATGCCGTAGACAAGACCCGAATCAACAACAATCTGTATGTCTGTCACTCCGCCCGGCACGATGGCAGTGAGTTTACCTTTCGGTCTGGCTGGCATTACGTTGGCGGTGGTGAACGGCAGTCGCTCCGGCTGAGCATTGATCGCACCACCAACGGCATCAGTGAATCCTGGCAGGATGAGCACCCCATGGTAGCACTGAGCTTTCGGGAGCTGGCCACCCTGTTGCAGCCCTGGTTTGACGTGACCATCTTCGAGCACGACTACGAACGCATCTTGCCCTGGGATGGCGAATCCGGAAACGCACTGTTTGTCTGCGTAAAGCGTTGAGCGTTACCGGATTTCGCTGAGAAGAATAGTGGTTAGTGCTTCATGCCGGCGTGGTCGTTCATCGCCGGGGCACCGTCAAGGGGGCGCACCATCAGTTCAATATTCAGGTCTTCGGCACCATCAAAATCCAGTCTTACCGGAACTTTCTCGCCCTCAACTAGGGGCTCAGGCAGCCTTTCAAGCATCAGGTGATAACTGTGAGGTTTTAACTCCACGGTTTTGCCGGCGGGTATCAGAAGACCACCATCTACCGGCTGCATACGCATGACACCCTCATGCATGGAAGTTTCGTGAATCGAAACGTTGCCGGCTCTAGGGGTTTCTGCGCCCACCAGGGTGATGGCCTGTTCACTGTGGTTGGTGATCGCCATATAGCCCACACCCATGGGCGTACCCGGCGGTGTTGGCCGACTCCAGGGCTGATTGATCTGTATCGGATGGCTCTGGTGGTCGTTACCGTGTGCGTGATCGGCGGCAAATGCGGCCGGGGCGAACAGGGCTGCGCCCAATGCCAGAGCAATCAGGGGTTGTTTCATTCGGCGTTCCTTGTTTTCTGACAAATATCACTACTGTAGCGGCCGGCTCCGACCACTTCAAAGCCATCAGGAGCGACGAATGGTCGCAGGGATATTGTCCGTGTTTGCCGTGTCAGTGAGCACCTGACGAACGTCTGCCATAGGCACCGGCCGGCTGAAATAGTAACCCTGGAAGCGCAGGCAGCCCATTTTGATCAAGGCCTGGGCCTGAGCCTGCTCTTCTACACCCTCAGCGATCAGACTCATGTTGTGGCTGCGGGCAATGGCGACGATGCTGCGCACCATATTGGCGGCTTTTTCATCTTCAACAATACCGTCCACAAAGCTTTTGTCGATTTTAAGCTCATCCAGAGGTAACTGGCGCAGCAGGCTGAGGGAAGAATAGCCGGTTCCGAAATCATCCATGGCCAGGCGTATACCGTGGCTTCTCAGGTCGCAGATAGTTTGCAGCACCTGATCGAAATTGCCCATGAACAGCGTTTCGGTAATCTCCAGAACCAGAGAGGACGGCGAGACATCGTGGGTTTTCAAGGCGTTCAATACTGTATCCACGAAGCCTGGCTGGCAGAACTGAATCACCGAGATGTTGATGGCCAGATCCAGCGGCTGTTTCACCTTGTCTATCAATTGCCGGAATTCCCTCAGGCTGGTGTCCAGCACGAAGTTACCCAGAGGAATCATCAGGCCGCTTTTCTCGGCCACATCCACGAATTCTGCCGGCGAAACGAATCCCAACTCTTCATCCTGCCAGCGCACCAAAGCCTCCAGACCAATGGTTTCGCCTGCATCGTTCACCTGCGGTTGGTACACCATATAGAGAGCATGAGAGGCCAGGCCATAGCGCAGCCTCTGTTCCACGTTCAGCCGCCGTAGATAAGCGGTTTCCATTTCTGCCTTGTAGACGCAGACGGCATTCCGGCTTTGTTTGGCCTCATACAACGCCAGGTGGGCACTACGAATCAGCTTGCTGAGGGAGTCTCCGTCTTCGGGGTACCGGGCCACCCCGACACTCGCGCCCACCTGCAGACGAAGCCGGCCCACTTCGAAGATTTGGGCCAGATCTTCTACCAGTGCCCGGCAGGCATCGGTCAACGAGGGGATGTTGGTATTGGGGGTAACGATGGCGAATTCATCGCTCCCGAGCCTCGCCAGATCGTCGTGTCGTTCCGCCAACCGCTCAAGTCTTCGCCCAAATTCCACCAGGGTGTGATCCCCGTACTCCAGCCCAAAGCGGTCATTGATGCCACTGAAGTTATCAATGTTGATCACCACCAGACTGAACGGCCTCGCCTGAGAAAGCCTGCCTTCCAATCGATCCAGGAGCCCGGCGCGGTTTAACAGGCCGGTGAGATCGTCATGTCGAGCCCGGTACAGCAACTCTTCCCGACGCTCTCCCTCGGCACGATCAATAACCCGGAACAACAGGTAGAGCAACCAGGCACCCAGTACAAAGCCAATCACGTAGGGTACGAGGGTACCCATAAAATCGCGGTAAAGAGGGGCAAAACGCGTCTCGGACACTGTCCAGATCTGATACCGAGCGTCGAAGGTGGCGGCTGTCAGATAATCTCGCTGGTCGCGGGTCATATGAAAAGAAACCGCCTCCGGACTGGCCATGATATCGGCCATGGTCTTTCCGGTTCCCTCCTCGAAATCACGCCGCTGTGCGCTCAAACGCTCCTCGTTGACCTGCGAGGCAGAATATCGCTCAGGCGTTGCGCCCTCTCGCGACATAAACTGGACGTATTTGTCTGCCTCCCGAAACAGGATGACACTGTCCTCGGGACCATCGTGCAGATCCTGCCCAAGAACTGAACCTTCGGCACCGATCTTCAGTCCGGCCGTCATTACTGCAACCACAGAACCATCGTCCGCTCGCAAGGCCTTTCGTATCGGGATCAACCAGGCACCGAGCGCATCCATATAATAAGTACGCCCTACCACCATCACATCCGACTCAAGGGCTTGCCTGAAACCTTCTGCGGTACTGGGGTTCTCCAGGAGATTGGGCAGGCGGCTGGTGTCCATATTGGTGCTGATACGAACCAGCGTGCCGTCCGGGCGAGCCAGGCCAAAACCTACGAGGGCCGGGTTAACCGAAAGGATATTGTCCAATAAAGGCATTTCCCTCCGCTCTTCCAGCGGTTCGCCACTGTCGAGGAGTTCGCGCCCCACGACATCAAGCACCAGCTCCTGAGTCCGGAACAGACTGTGAACGGATTGGGATATGAGCTCAGCTCTGGACAATTGATGCGCAGTTTCATCAGACAGGGTCTCCCGCCAGCGCTGCTGGAGAGACACCCCTAAAAGCGCAACGCCGACGATTACGATCAGAAAATACAGCGTCCAGATATTGCTTTTCAGAGCCGCCAAGTAGTCAGTCCATTTGTCCCGGTGAATGGGTTAATTTCGCTAACCATGATTATAGGATGACGTTGCAAATACGCACCCTGTTTTGACACAACCTTACCAAAAAAGATGATGCCAAAAGGAACTTTGCCGTCGTTATCCAGACAATCTGTTCATCTGGCGTTCATGCCGGATAGGGTTTACTGAGGCTAGAATCAAAATCAAAGCCAACGGCAACCAGGCGGAAAAGGAGCCAGACAATGAATGTAATGTCAGTGCTGAACCAGATCATGAACCAGGCCCAGGGCGGTCAGTCCCGCCAGGGCAGCCAGGGTGGAATGGACGTAAACCAGATGATGGGCAACCTTGGCAGCCAACTGTCCGGAGGTAAAGGCGGCAGTGGCATTGATGTAAAAAGCCTGTTGGGTGGCGGAGCACTGGGATTGATGCTGGGCTCCAAGCGTGGCCGCAAAATGGGCGGCAAGGCACTGAAGTATGGCGCCCTGGCCGGTGTCGGCGTACTGGCATGGAAAGCCTATCAAAACTACCAGAGCACCAATCAGGGCCAGGCACAGCCCGCCCCGGTGCAACAGGGCCAGCCCCTTGAGCAGTTGCAGGGAGCTGACCAGGAGCGTCGTGGACTGGAAATTCTCCAGGCCATGATTATGGCCGCCCGCGCCGATGGCCATATCGATGCCAATGAAAGACAACTACTGACTCAGGAGATCGAGCGGCTGGGCCCGGACGACGAACTCCAG
>NZ_DIHV01000104.1:8161-14510 GCF_002420325.1 Marinobacter sp. UBA5687 | reverse complement strand
TCTACCAACTGAGCTATTCCCGCTGATTGTTGCCGGGCGTTGCCTGACAACGGCTGCGTATTCTACTGATAACTCGGGGGCCGTCAACACTTTCGTGAAAAAATTTCACAACCGCCGATAATCATGGTGCACGCAGGTCTTCAGGTTCCACCCCAAGCGCCAGCTGAACGATCCTGGCCACCGACGCGCTCAACACCTCCGCCTCGGTGCCGGGCACCTCCAGCAACAGATCGTAGCTCATACCCAGCACCACATTGACGATCAGGGTGCCGTCCTGGCGAGGGCATGGCGAATCCAGGCGCTGCAGAAGCTGCTCCAGACCGTCAATCCAGGACTGCCGATACCGGCGTGCCACCCTGGCCAGGCGGTCGTCCCTGAGCGCCTCCATCACAAACACCTGCTCTGCCAGTACCTGCTCCCGCCGGCGTGTAAACTGCTCCTGCATCCAGGCCCGGGCAAAGTCAGTCAGGCGCTGACACAGTTCCGGACGAAACTCAGCACCCCGGCGCAATTGCTCAGGGGGCACACCATCAAGTACCAGATTCAAGGTGTCGTGGAACGCTTTCAGTTCTGCGCCGGCTTCTTTTGCGTAAAGCATGAAGGCATCGCTGATCAACTCATTGATGTCTCGGAAATAGTAGGTGGTTGCGGCCAAGGGAACCCCCGCTTCCTTGGCGACGGAACGATGCTTGATACCTTTGATACCGTTTTTGGCCGCTACCCGGATGGTTGCCTTGAGAATGGCATGACGCCGGATTTCACTTTTGGCCCGAGTGGTTCTGCCACCCCGCCCTAGGGCCCTGTTATCGTTGGGCATAGCTTTATTGGCGCCCGGGCCATCGTTCACCGCCGGGTTGGAAGATGACATCCTGTTCTCACTCCGCTGATTTTCTTGTTATTGCGTGTGAGTGAGTGTGCCCGTTATCGACTGCCAATTCGTTGAACCGATCATCAAACTGGCCAGCTCTACTGGCCAAAGCGTGGCCCACCTTCAAGATAAGCCAGTTCGTCCGGCGAAGAGGCGCGCTTCAGAGCTTTGTTGCGATGGGGAAAACGGCCAAACCGGGCAATAATATCCCGGTGATCGCGAGCCGATTGCAGAAAGCTGCCAAGAAAGTCTCCCAGAACGCCGTCGGTGGTGGCAGACAACTGCTGATAGCACTCTACTGAAAGATCCTGATCAGCCAGCTTCTCGGAGTGTTGCAGCGGCATATAGAGGAAGGCGCGTTGCACCGGGGGCAGCTCCAGATCCTGTCCTCGCTGCATTGCGCCACGGCACAACTGCCTGGCCAGCCGGTCGTTGTCAAAGGCCATGGCGCCTCCGCGAAAAATATTTCGGGTGAACTGGTCCAGCAGAAGAATCTCAGCAAGCGAGCCTCCGGCGGCTTTACGCCAGTGATCTAACCCCTGCTCCGAGGCAAACAGCACCAGAGACAAAAACCGGCGCCGGATTTCCTGATCGAAAGCCCGGTCGCTGCGAAACCAACGGTTGCGATGATCGCGATCAGGAATACCATTTTCATCTAATTCACCGAACCAGAAATCCAGAAGCTCTTTCCAATCGAACATCTGACAACTCCCTGATACATTGATTGTCAGGATCACTTTAAACGACCCACTGTCGTCAAGTTTACGGTCGTATCAAGACAAACGACCAGATCGGAGACGTTATGACCCAACCTCACCAGATTATTCTACTGGCCCACGGCAGCAGCGACGCACGCTGGTGCGAAACCTTCGAGAAGCTGGCCGAACCTACCGTTGCATCAGTTGACAATGCGGCCATCGCCTATATGGAACTGGCGGAACCCTCACTGGATACCATTGTGGCCGAGGCCAAACAACAAGGCACGGAGCAGTTCACGGTTGTTCCTCTGTTTCTCGCTGCCGGCCGTCACTTGCGAAAAGATGTTCCAGCCATGATCGAAAGGCTGGAGGCGGAACACGGCGTTACTATCCGCCTGGCAGAACCAATCGGGAAGAATCCGAGGCTTGGGTTGGCCATCCGTGATGTGGTGAAGGAGGAACTGGAGCGCTCTGAGCACTGACAAAGAACCAACGACGGATTCCGATCGCAGGAGGCAAGCCATGGACAAACGTATACTGGTCACCGGCGCCACAGGGTTTATCGGCCACATACTGTGCCGACAGTTAATTGAACGGGGTTATACGCTAACGGTCCTTAGCCGCCAGAAACCGGATTCCGTGCGAGCCATCTGCGGCCGGGTAGAAGTCACTGACGATCTTGCAAACTTGCGCGCACATCCGGGCTTCGATGCAGTCATCAACCTGGCCGGGGAAGGTATTGCCGACAAACGATGGAGCCAAGCCCGCAAGCAACAGCTTCGTGCCAGCCGCATTGATCTTACCCGCACTCTGGTCGAGGTGGTCAGAACCTGGGATAACATGCCGGAGGTTCTTGTGTCCGGGTCCGCCGTTGGCTTCTATGGCAACCAGGGGGATCACCTGGTTACCGAAGACACAGAACCCCACGATGAGTTCACACACCAACTTTGCCGGGACTGGGAACAGGAGGCACTAAAGCTCGAAGCTGATGGTGTACGCGTATGCCTGTCCCGCACTGGCGTGGTGGCCGGCCGTAACGGCGGCTTTTTGCAACGGATGATGCTGCCTTTCAAACTCGGACTTGGCGGCAAGCTGGGTTCCGGGCGGCAATACATGCCCTGGGTTCACCGGGATGACGTGGTTTCCGGTCTGCTCTGGATGCTGGATACGCCAACGGCAAGCGGCCCCTACAACATGGTCAGCCCGAATCCGGTTACCAATGCGGAGTTCACCAAAACGCTGGCACAGGTTCTGCACCGCCCGGCCGTTATACCGGCACCGGCGCCTGCACTGAAACTGATGCTGGGGGAAATGGCTGGCCTGTTACTGACCGGCCAGAAGGCAGTACCGGAACGGCTCAGACGTGAGGGTTTTGAATTCCGGTACCCGGAACTGGAAGCCGCTCTGAGGGAAAGTACCGGCAGGTAATTTTTTTCAGAAAAACCGTTGACAGCCCCGGGTGCCTTACTTAATATACGCGCCACCTCGACGAGGCAAGCTTTTGAAAACGTTGCGTCCCCTTCGTCTAGTGGCCTAGGACTCCGCCCTTTCACGGCGGCAACAGGGGTTCGAACCCCCTAGGGGACGCCAATTTCAAAGCTCAATGATCGTCACCTGCCATGACCACCTTGATGGTGCTTCTCCCCTTTGGCAGCATGGCTCTTCTGGTCTTTCATCACAAAGATGCCGACACCCACAAAGAAGCCGATCATCAGCAGCACTGTTGCGATTCCTGCGATTACAACTGCGTCCATATACATGGTTACGTCTCCTGTACCTGTGAAACTTGATTAAGCTCAGGTTACGCCTGCACTGGTGCCCCCGTATTGATCTGCATCAAGCACATTTCGTCATTGCAATAATTGCCAAAGTGAGACGCTCTCCCCCATTTCTCCCGATTTATCCTGAGTTTGCAGCGCATTTGCCATAAACTGCTGCTATAGTCGTAGGCAAGGGAATACAGGTAACAAAGTCAGGGATCGCTTCTGTAATTGCTATGTCCGATACTTCCTTGGATGGTCGAAAAATCAAAGACATGCCAGACATTGCGACGCGTTTGAAACGTTTTCGTGCAGCCTCTCCTTTATCTTTCCGGCTGGTGGCATGGATCCTTCTGTTCAGCTCTGCCTTTACATTGCTGGCATCCGGCATCCAGATCTACTCGGACTACCGCGAGGATCTGTCCAAGATTGAACAGCGGATGCAGGTTATCGAATCCGGTTATCGCTCCAGTCTTGCCCAGAGCCTCTGGGCGCTCGACCAGAAGCACCTGCAAACCCAGATGGACGGTATTCTCAGCCTGCCTGATATCGAACACCTTCGGCTCCGGATCGAACCGGACTCAGAGCTCGTCATGGGAGAGCTCCCGAGAGAAGCCGATACCCTCACCCACAGTTTTGAGCTGATCTATCGTGACGATGCAGAGTTCCAGCTGGGCGAACTCACCATAACCGCCAGCCTGCAGCGAGTGTACGATGAGCTGCGGCGCCGGGTGGGGTTCATTCTTGGCACCCAGTTCCTGATCGTTTTCTTTGTCTCCATTCTGATTCTATGGATCTTCCGCCACCTGGTCACCCGCCACCTGGCTGACATGGCTGACTACACCCGCGATCTGTCATTGCGGAATCTTGCGCGCCCGCTAGAACTGGATAGACCTGATACGCCGGCTTACCAGCGTGATGAACTGGGTATGGTGACGGAAGCCATTAACCAGATGCGCGAACGCCTTACCGATGACGTGGCAAGGCGGGAACGGGATGAAGCCGAAATCCGAAAATTCTCCAAAGCCATCGACCAGAGCCCGTCGTCGGTTCTGATCTGTGATCGGCAATGGCGCATTGAATATGCAAACCGGAAGTTCAGCCAGCTGACGGGGCACAGCCCGTCTGAAATCATCGGCAAGCACCCGTCCTCGCTTATTGACCCCGGTGTGGATTCCCACGAAGCCAGGCAACTTTGGAAATCCATCAGGCTTCAGGTGCAGCGGGTGGGCGTATGGCAGGGTGAAGTGAACAGCACCCGGAGAAATGGCGAGCGCTACTGGGAACAACTCGTGGTCACCCCCATCAAGGACAACAACGGCGAAACAACCGGTTACCTGATACTCGGGGAAGACATCAGTATCCGCAAACGTTACGAGCAACAACTGTTGCGGCAAGCGAACTACGACATCCTTACCGGACTTCCCAACCGGATGCTTGCGCTGGATCGCCTGAAACTGGCATTGGCTCAGGCAAGACGTGATGAATCCAAAGTTGGTGTGATGTTCCTGGACCTGGATAACTTCAAGCACATCAACGACACCCTCGGCCACGATGCCGGCGACACCCTGCTGATTGAAGCCGCACGCCGGATCTCCAGTTGCCTGCGAGGCACCAGTACCGTTGCCCGACTGGGAGGTGATGAATTCCTTGTGGTGCTGCCGGGGCTGAATGGGCCGGATGCCTCCTGCCAGGTTGCTGAACGTATTCTGAAAACCTTCGCACCTCCGTTCATGCTCAGCGGCCAGGAAGTGTTCGTTACGACCAGTATTGGCATCGCCACCTTCCCGGACGACTCGGATAACAGCGGCACCCTGCTCCAGCACGCCGATGCGGCCATGTACGAAGCCAAACATAAAGGCAAGAGTGCCTATGCCCGCTTTACCCCGGAGATGACCGAGGTTTCCCACGAGCGCCTGCAGATGGAATCACACATGCGTAAGGCGCTGGAACTCGGTGAATTCGAGCTCTATTTCCAGCCCATTGTGGACACCGCCAGTGGTGGCCTGGTCGCGGCAGAAGCCCTGCTTCGCTGGAACAACCCGGCCATGGGCATGGTGATGCCGGATCGCTTTATTCCGCTGGCTGAGGAAACCGGACTGATCATTCCCATCGGCGAATGGGTGGTCAAGGAAGCCTGTAAAGCCGCATACTGCTGGCAGGCGATGACCGGGCGTGAGATCAGCATTGCCGTCAACGTATCACCACGCCAGTTCCGGGACCCCGGGTTTACCGATGCCATTATGCGCGCACTGAACGACAGCAATTTGCGGCCGGAACTGCTGGAACTGGAAATTACCGAACGCCTGATTCTGGACAATTCCATCGAAACGGCCGACATCCTGAAGCAGCTCGATAAAGTGGGGATTCGTCTTTCGGTTGATGATTTCGGAACGGGCTATTCGGCACTGAGCTATCTGAAAAGCTACCCCTTCGATACCCTGAAAATCGACAAGTCATTTGTTCAGGATGTCCTGAAAGAAAACGAAGATGCTTCCCTGGTTCGCGCGATCATCAACATGGCCCACAGTCTTGGCCTGAAAGTGGTCGCCGAAGGCGTTGAGGAAGAAGACCAGACCCACTTCCTGAAAGCGGAGCATTGCGACTACTCCCAGGGTTACTTCTATAGTCGCCCCCTGCCCGAGCAGGACTTCATTCACTGGCTCGAAACCAATGAGCGGGCCAATCTAAAGTAATCAATACGGCACAACCATGGACGACTCAATCCTGGTCGTGAACTGCGGCAGTTCATCACTGAAACTCGCCCTGTTTGATCACGACCACCAGAAAATCACCTCCGCCCTGGCGGAAAGACTTAATCAATCCGATGCCTTTGCACGCATCAATGGCGATGAAACACCGGTTCACTTACCTTCCGGTGCCAGCCACAGCCAGGCGCTGGCGGCGCTCGTCAACGCATTTAAAGACCGGGCTCTGATGACGGGCGAACCCATGGCTGTTGGCCATCGAGTGGTCCATGGGGGCGAAACCTTCCGTGAAGCTTCGTTGATTGATGATCAAAC
>NZ_DIHV01000104.1:4821-7786 GCF_002420325.1 Marinobacter sp. UBA5687 | reverse complement strand
GCGGGCATTCGCGCCATGCAGGCGCTGTTCCCGAACGTTCCACAGGTCGCGGTGTTCGATACCGCTTACCATCAGACCCTGCCCGAGCGCGCTTACCGATACGCACTACCGGAACGGTGCTACAGCGACTGGGGAGTGCGTCGTTACGGCTTCCACGGCACCAGTCATTATTTCATGGCACACGAGGCCGCTCGTCTGCTGGACAAGACACCAGCCACCACCTCAATTATCTCTGCCCATCTGGGTAACGGTTGTAGCATCACAGCGATCCAGAATGGGCTCAGCGTCGATACCAGCATGGGTCTGACTCCGCTTGAGGGGCTCGTGATGGGCACCCGCAGCGGGGATGTGGATCCGGGCCTTTTCGATTACCTGGCAAGTCGTGGCATGAGTGCCAGTGACGTCCACGAGATGCTGAATAAAGAAAGCGGATTGCAGGGCCTCTCCGGCCAGACCAACGACATGCGAACCTTATGCGAGTTGGCAGACCATGGCCACGAGCCCTCACAGCTGGCAATCGACGTGTTCTGCTTCCGCCTGGCCCGGTATATCGGAGCTATGACCGCATCCCTGACCAAACTGGACGCCCTGGTCTTCACTGGTGGCATTGGTGAAAACAGCGCCCGCATTCGCCAGGACACAGCCCGACATCTGCGCCTGCTTGGGATTGAGCTGGATCCGGACCTCAACGAGCATCACGGGCGCTGGAGTGATGGCCGCATCAGTTCCCCGGACTCGCGTTATCCGGCGCTGGTCATTCCCACAAATGAAGAACTGGTGATTGCCCGAGAAGCCGCCCGCCTGGCCGCTGCCGGCACCGAACACTTCGAAGAATGAAACCTGGAACAATCATGGCAAAAAGTCTTTTCATAGCCCCAACCTCTCTTGACTCAGGCCTGACATCCGTATGCCTTGGTCTTCTGCGTGCCCTGGAACGGGAAGGAGTGAGCGTCGGCTTTTACAAACCATTCAGTCAGTCCGTACACAGAGGCGAAGCGCTTCATAACGACGGCAAGGATTCTTCGGTGGCCTTTGTGCGTGCCCGCAGCCACCTCGAACCACCCGACCCGATTCCTCTGAAACAAGCCCAGCAGCTGTTGAACCACGGCAAAGCCGACCTGCTGATGGAGAACGTCGTCGGTGAATACCAGAAAGTTGCCAACGAAGCGGATGTGGTCATCATTGAAGGATTGGTTCCGGACAGAACCGAAGCCTATATCGCGCGGCTGAACGTGGAAGTCGCCCGCAATCTCGGTTCCGAAGTGATCCTGGTGAGCACACCGAAGAGCTGTACTGCCAGCGAGCTCGATGATGACCTGGATTTCTCCTCGCGCCTGTTTGCGGCACCGTCGGATCCGGACGTGATTGCGGTCATTCTTAACAAGGTGGGAGAACCACAGAAGTCCGGTATGGCACTGGATCATCCACCGGCAAGTGAAGCCACTGAAACCGATTATCACACCTCCTGCAAAGTATTCGCGAACGGCCGCTTCCAGTTGCTGGCGCAGATTCCCTGGCAACCCCAACTGCTGGCACCCCGGGTCTCTGATGTAGCGCGAGAGCTTGGTGTTCCGGTACTGCACGAAGGACAAATGCACTCACGGCGGGTGCAGCGGGTATCAGTGTGCGCCAGATCCATCCGCAACATGACCGACACCCTCAAGCCAGGCACTCTGATGGTCACCCCTGGTGATCGCGAGGATATCGTAGTGGCCACGGCCGTTGCCGCCCTCAATGGTGTCCCGCTTGCCGGACTGATGCTGACAGGCGGCCTGATGCCGGACGAACGGGTTATAGAGTTGTGTCGGCGAGCACTGGACACCGGTTTGCCAGTGCTGAGCTCGGAAACCAATACCTACGAGAGCGCCCACCTTTTGGCAAATCTGTCTTCAGCCATTCCCATTGACGATCCGGAGCGTATTGAAGAAGCCATGGAATCTGTGGCCCGGCGAATCAACACCCAGTGGCTGCAGGAGCACCTGAAAGTTCAGCGCCAACGTCGGCTCTCGCCTCCGGCATTCCGTTATCAGCTATCGGAGCGAGCCCGGGCTGCAGCCAAGCGGATCGTCTTGCCAGAAGGCAGTGAACCCAGAACCATTCAGGCAGCCATTATCTGTCATCAACGTAACCTCGCTCATTGCGCGCTGATCGGTGATCCACACGAAATTCGCTCAGTCGCCGCCTCCCAGGGCGTGGAACTGCCAAATGACCTGGAAATCATAGACCCGCAATCGGTGCGCGAGCGTTACGTGGCGCCCATGGTGGAGCTGAGAAAGCATAAAGGCCTGACACCGGATATGGCCGAAGCCATGCTGGAGGATAACGTCGTTCTGGGTACCATGATGGTGGCCATGGACGAAGCCGACGGACTGGTATCCGGCGCTATTCATACCACGGCCAACACCGTGCGCCCTGCCCTCCAGCTGATCAAGACCCATGACAACGCCAAGGTGGTGTCATCGGTGTTCTTCATGTTGTTACCGCAACAGGTGCTGGTATATGGCGACTGCGCCATCAACCCAGACCCGAATGCCGAGGAACTGGCCGATATTGCCATACAGAGTGCCGAATCTGCTGAAGCCTTTGGTATTGAACCTGTGGTTGCGATGATCAGCTACAGTACCGGCGAATCCGGCAGCGGTGAGGATGTCGACAAGGTTCGCGAAGCCACCCGCATTGCCCGGGAACGGCGCCCGGATCTGCTCATTGACGGACCGCTGCAATACGATGCTGCGGCGATTGAGAGCGTGGCAAAATCCAAAGCCCCGGGCAGCAAGGTAGCCGGCAAGGCTACCGTGTTTGTGTTCCCGGACCTGAACACGGGCAACACCACCTACAAGGCGGTGCAGCGCAGTGCCAATGTCGTCAGCGTGGGGCCCATGCTCCAGGGCTTGCGAAAACCGGTAAACGACCTGTCCCGCGGGGCCCTGGTGGAAGATATTGTCTTCACCATTGCCCTGACGGC
>NZ_DIHV01000104.1:0-4455 GCF_002420325.1 Marinobacter sp. UBA5687 | reverse complement strand
CTAGCCCCGGCAGATCAGCGTTTAACGCTTTTCTGCCGGGTCTTCTTGATCCGACGGCCTTTCTTCAGGTCGTTGTCCTTCTTGACCTTTTGCCGAGGCGTCAGACGGTCGACCTTGGTTGCAAAGGGGTTCTCGCCTGACTTGAATTCAAACCGTATCGGCGCGCCTACGACTTTCAGCACCTTTCTGAAGGTGTTTTCAAGGTAACGCTTGTAAGCACCGGGCAGTGAATCCACCTGATTACCATGCACCACCACAACCGGCGGGTTGGAGCCACCCTGGTGAGCGTATCGCAGCTTGATGCGGCGACCATGAACCATCGGCGGTTGGTGTTGAGCAACGGCATCCTGAAGGATTGCAGTCAACCGGTTGGTTGGCCACTTTGACATCGCGGATTCATAGCAGGCCTGGACCGACTCATACATGGTTCCCACGCCCGTGCCGTGCAGTGCCGAGATATAATACTTGTCCGCGTAATCCAGGAAATCCAGGCGCCTGGCTACCTGCTCTTTTACCCGTTCACGGTCTTCCGGATCCATGCCGTCCCATTTGTTGATGGCGATCACCAGTGAGCGGCCCGCATCCAGTACAAACCCGATCAGGTGCAGATCCTGGTCTACCAGCCCCTCCCGGGCATCGATTACCAGAATCACGACATGGGCATCATCAATCGCCTGCAGTGTCTTGATAATGGAGAACTTCTCCACCGCCTCGCGAACATTTTTTCGGCGACGAACCCCGGCAGTGTCAATCAAGGTATACTCATGGCCCTGGCGCTCATAGGGAATGTATACGCTGTCACGGGTAGTGCCCGGCATGTCATACACCACCACCCGGTCTTCACCGAGCATGCGATTAACCAAAGTAGACTTGCCCACATTCGGCCGCCCCACCACACCAATCCGGATGCCCGGGTAGCGATCTGCCCGATCCTGATCTTCCGGATTTTCCGGTTCCGGCAGCAGCGCTTCCAGCAAAGACAGAATGCCACGGTTATGGGCCGCCGCAATCAGAAACGTGGACTCGAACCCCAGGCTGTAGAAGTCCGCTGCCGCCACGTCCGGATCCTGGCCATCGGTCTTGTTAACCACCAGATGAGCCTGTTTGCCCGATTTGCGCAGATAATCCGCGATCATTTCATCGCCTGCCGTCAGCCCTGCCCGACCGTCCACAAG
Source organism: Marinobacter sp. UBA5687 (assembly GCF_002420325.1). Lineage (NCBI taxonomy): Bacteria > Pseudomonadati > Pseudomonadota > Gammaproteobacteria > Pseudomonadales > Marinobacteraceae > Marinobacter > Marinobacter sp. UBA5687. Next base: position 3,280 of record NZ_DIHV01000104.1, on the reverse strand, counting down.
AAACAGCACAATGTCCGCTTCTTCTACGGCCTGCATTGACTGGCGAGCCATTTCGGCGTCGATACCGGCTTCATCGCCGGTCAGGCCGCCGGTATCGATAACGATGAACTTCTGGCCTTCGTAGTTGCCCTCACCGTATTTGCGGTCCCGGGTCAGCCCGGGAAAGTCCGCCACAAGGGCATCCCTTGAGCGGGTCATCTGGTTAAACAACGTGGACTTACCAACGTTGGGGCGGCCTACAAGGGCGATAACTGGGGTCATATTGATCTGCTATTCAAGAAACCAGAAACCCGGCATCGCAGGCTAAAGCCTGGGCCGGGCATAAACGTATCGGGGCGTGCTCAGTCGTCCTGCTCAATTCTCAGGACGGCCATCTTTCCGCCATTTCCATAAACCAACAGGTTACCATCTTCGATCACCTGAACCGGTACGCGGATACCGTCACTATCGAACTCACGTTGACCCTGCAGACTGCCATCGACGGTCGACAGTACATGCAGATAGCCTTCAAAGTCGCCCACCACGAGGTAATCACCGGAAACAGCCGGACGTGTCAGCTGGCGCCAGGACAGGCTATCCTGAACCCAGAGCTCACGCCGGTCGCTGCCACGGAGCGCTACGATATCGCCGTTGGCGGATGACAGAAAGATATTGCCGTTACCAATCGCGGGCGAGTAGAAGCTTGATGCCCGACGGCTCCAGATTTCCTGCCCGGAACGAATATCTACCAGCGCCAGCTTACCCTGATAACCGACGACCATAATGGCAGAATCCAGAACCAGCGGCTGACCGCCGATATCCACCAGGCGTTCCAGTTCGGTACGACCCTGGGACTGACCGACCTCATACTGCCACACTGGCTGCCCGTCCGCGGCGGTAAGTGCAATCACGCGACCGTTGGCAAACGAGGAGATCACAATATCTCCGCCCACCAAAGGTGCGGCTGCGGTGCGCACGGTCAGTACCGGCACTTGAGCCTCATATTGCCAGCGGCGCTCACCCTTCGCTGCGTCGTGGGCAATCACACGGCCATCGGTGGTTTGCACAACCACTAGGTTACCGTTGGATTGAGGCGCCGCCAGAACCTCGGTGGGCAGAGGTACCCGCCAGGCCTCGGTACCGTCCTCCGATGACAGAGCCACCAGCTCAGCATCCCGGGTGACCATATAGAGGTGCCGGGCATCAGCGCCCGGGCCGGCAAAGAACTGCTCATCGTAGTCTTTCTGCCAGATAACCTCGCCGTCCGCCGCCCTGACCGTCGTAACAACCCCGTCAGCGGAAGCCGCGTAAATCAGGTCGCCGGCGTAAAGAGGCGCGATCTGAAGCAACTGATCGTCATGGCCGTCACCAACGGACATGCTCCATACGGTGTCCAGTTCAACAGTTTCGCTGATTTCAGGCACAGGAGCGGGTTGCTCAAAGGTGTCTATACTGCTGCACCCGGCGATTCCGACCAACAGACCACAAAACACCGAGCCAAGCCCGACCTTGAGCGTGCGCCCAACGAACATCAAGCGTCCTCCCCGACACCGAGGTCTGACAGTTTCAGTTCAAGAATGCCGCTACGGCCCTGCTGGCTCTGCTCTCGTGCCGCCAGATACGCCTCGCGCGCACCGTCCCGATCGCCCTTGGCCAACAGAACATCGCCTTTCAACTCGGAGAAGATGGCCGCGAAGGCGTCGGCGTCCGTGGCGTTGTCCAGAGTGGCAAGCGCGGCATCGTGTTCGCCAGCGGCAAACTGGGCCCGGGCAAGACGATTACGAATCACTAGCTCCAGAGCCGGGTGACCGGCCGCTTTTTCCAGCGCCCAGTTCAATGTTTTAACAGCGGCCGCGGGATCCTCACCCTCAACCATCTGCTGCCGTGCCAGAACCAGGTTGCCATAGATGGCGTAGGCGCTGTCGCCGTGTTCATCTCTCAGTGTCTCCGCCACAAAACCTACAGTGTCGGCCGACTCTTCATCTGCAGAGGAGAACGCGTTCAGCAGGTTGGCAAACTGATTAGCGGCTTCGGCGCGTTGTTGCGCCTGATGGTTCTGCCAGGCCTGCCATCCAAAGACGATGGCCAGAGCCGCACCAATACCGATGAGCAGCGAGCTTCCGTTATTTTTCCACCAGTCCTTGATTGCCTGGACCTGTTCTTCTTCGGTGCGCAACTCCGCCATGAAAACTCCTGTTATTCGTTAAAACTGCCTGTTTATATAGACCCTGCTTACAACAAACCGGCGAGAACGCCTGCCAGGTCTGCCTGAGCGATTTCTTGTTGGGGCTGATCGTCACGTAACGGCTTGAGCCCCGCCGTGCCCTGGGCGATTTCGTTTTCGCCCAGAATCACCGCAAAGCGTGCGCCGCTGCGATCTGCTTTCTTCATCTGGCTCTTGAAACTGCCGCCACCGCAGTGTGACACCACAATCCGGCCCGGCAATTCATTTCGTAGCGTTTCTGCCAACGCCATCGCCGGGGCTACCGCCTGGTCACCCATGGCTGTGACGTAGATATCGGCCTGATTGTTCACATGCCCGGGGACCAGTTCCAGGGTCTCCAGCAACAGAATCAACCGCTCGAGCCCCATGGCGAAACCCACCGCTACCGTGGGCTTGCCACCAAGCTGCTCCACCAGTCCGTCGTAACGGCCACCGGCACAGATCGTGCCCTGAGCCCCCAGGCTGTCGGTGATCCACTCGAACACGGTTTTGCCGTAATAGTCCAGCCCACGCACCAGGGCCGGGTTTACCGTATAGGCAATGCCTGCGGCATCCAGCATCGCTTTCAGTTGCTCGAAATGCTGGCGCGATTCATCATCCAGATAGTCGTCCAGGCTCGGTGCGCCCTGCAGAATTTCCCGCGTGGCCGGGTCCTTGCTGTCCAGTATCCGCAAAGGGTTGGTGGTTAACCGGCGCTTGCTGTCATCGTCGAGCTTATCCTGATATTGCTCCAGATAAGCAACCAGGGCCTGACGGTAGACCTTTCGGGATTCGCTGGTACCGATGGAATTAATCTCGAGCCTGGCATGGTCGGACAACCCGAAGGCATTCCATAAGCGTGCGGTGAGGATCAACAGCTCGGCGTCGATGTCAGGACCGGCCATACCGAAGCATTCCACACCAATCTGATGGAACTGGCGGTAACGGCCTTTCTGTGGCCGCTCATGCCGGAACATCGGACCGGTGTACCACAGCCGTCGGGTCTGATTAAAAAGCAGCCCATGCTCTTCCGCTGCACGCACGCACCCGGCCGTACCTTCGGGCCGCAGGGTGAGGCTATCGCCGTTGCGGTCTTCA
>NZ_DIHV01000016.1:0-6882 GCF_002420325.1 Marinobacter sp. UBA5687 | reverse complement strand
AGCCTGTCAGGCCCAGTTCCAGGGCTTTCTGTTCGGTGGATGCCCGGTAGTAAACCCCTTGTACTTTGCCGCTTACCAGCAAGTGCCAGCGATTGATGGTCATCGTGTTCCTCCTTGCGTTGATTGCAAGCAAAAAGGCCTCCGCAAGGGAGGCCTGTGACACCGAATTATAACGTCTGTCAGTCAAATGTTCTCGACCGTACGGTGTCTGGTTTAAGGAAAGGCTTGTCTCCGGTGTTGTCGTGGTCACCCAGTAACTTGCCATCGGATTCCCGAACCTGACCATACATGGAATGTTTGTGGAAAGTAGGCCCGAATTTTTCAGCGGTTTCCTTCACATCGCCCGTGTAGCGCGGATCTTGTGGTCGCTCCTGGCTGTCCATGTAGAAGGCGATATCCCAGGCTTCCTGATCAGTCAGGGAGTTGGGCTGCCCCAATGGCATGTTGTTCTTGATAAAGCCAGCTGCGGTATGCAGGCGCACAATACCAGCCCCCCAGTTGTTGGACATATCGCCCCAGGGGGCCGGGAATACGGTGTGGCCGTCGATACGCAGGCCTGTCCCATCTTCAGCGTGGCACACCGCGCAGTTTTCCTGGTACAGCTTTTCACCGTTGACGTAGCTCAGTTCGGCTGGCCGCTCCGGAGCCGGGAAGCCCCGGCCATAGATCGGCTGTTTGGGGTACATCTCCACGCCTGTCGCCAACCACTGATGGTAGGCCGACAGTGCCAGCATGTTGTCACTGCCGTATTCAAGGGGCTTGCCGTTCATGGAATAGGTGAAGCAACCGGCAATCCGTTCTTCCAGGTTGTTTACATGGCCATTTTTGCCGCGATAGCCGGGCAGGGTAACGGCAGCCGGCCAGATGGGCGCACTGAAAGGCATCCGGCCTTCACCCAGGTGGCAGCTTGAACAGTTCATATTGTTGAACACGTTCTTGCCACGCAGTTGCTGGGTGTTGGTGAACAGGTCGTAGCCCCTGCGGATAACCTTTTTCAGTTCCGGATGGATGTCGGCTTCTTCCAGATCCGCCATGGTCGGTGGAATATGTACCAGCTGGTTGTCTTTCGGGGCAGGGAAACCCATCGAGGTGAGTTGGTCGATGTAGGCCTGGGTTTTGTCGTCATTGGCCGCCACAGTCACCGGGAGCATTACGCAGCCGGACAGGGTGACGGTTAGCAGTGTGCGCATCATGATCTTTGTCCCCTTAGTTGCTGGCGGTGTTCTGGTTGGCAAGCCAGACGGCGACCGCGTGAATGTCGGTATCGCTCATGCGGCGTGCAATGGAGCCCATAAGATCCTGGGGATCGTTCTTGCGGGTACCTTCCTTCCAGGCTTTCAGTTGTGCCTCGATGTAACCCGCGTGCTGGCCTGCAATCCCGGGAAATACGTCGCCAGCACCCTGGTTCCCGGGGCCGTGGCAGCTCTTGCAGGAAACCACGTATTGGGACCAGTCGCCACGCTGGGCCAGTTGCTCGCCTCTGGTCAGAAGTGCGTCATCGGCTTTCTGGCCGCCTTCACCAGCGGTGGGTTCAAGCTGGCTGTAGTAGGCCGCAACGTCGGCAATCTTCTGATCGTCCAGCATGTTCACGAAAGGCATCATGGTGGGGCTGGTCCGGGAGCCATCTTTGATGTCGTGCAACTGTTTGGCCAGATAGGTGGCATTCAGCCCCGCCAGCCTGGGCCAGGATTCTCCACCTTCGATGTGTTTGCCGCTGCCATCGGCCTGGTGGCACGCCACGCAGAGGTTGGCGACCTCCTTGCCGTTTTGTGGGTCGCCAGATACCTCAGCCGATGCAATACCTGCTGTGGTGGCCAGCCCGATCGCGGCCAGTATCACTGGGAGTTTGCTCACGGTCGATTGTCTCTCTTTTGTTCTGAATAAGTGCGCTTTATCACCATCAGTTATGTGCTTATAGCGCTAGTTCACCGTTAATTCTTGCTTGACGAAGGTCAATAATGCAAGGGAACCCCTCCGAAAGGCGAAGATGGTGATGCACATTTCGGGATTTTCGTTTACTGTCCTATTCAAAGAATGGCAGCAAAGAACCATCCTGCAAACGAATGAACAGGGACAACTATGGCGACCGTCAATCCATCTCAGGAAGAGTTACAGAAGATTCTTGATGAAATCCCCAAAGATCAGCCTGTTGTGATGCTGAATCTGCTTCGGTTCAGGGACAAGGCTGCATACAAGGATGACAGCGAAGACTGTTCGGGAAGGGATGCCTACAAGCGTTATATGACAGAGGCTGCCCGCAGTGTCTCGGAAGTTGGTGCTGAGGTGATCTGGTCTGGCCGTTCCGTCGGTTCGCTGATTGCGCCGCCGGATGAATCCTGGGATCAGGTGCTGCTGGTCCGCTACCCCTCCATTAACGCCTTTCTGGCGATGATTGAAAGTCCGGAATACAAGGGCGTGGTGAAGCACCGCACGGCCGCGCTGGAAGATTCCCGGCTGGTGGCCAATGTTGAGGGCACCCCCTGATTATCGGGTGCCTTACAGAATGCCTGATTGCTGAATGCCCATGTAGGCGGCAGTGCCGGCCGCGATAGAAAGCAGCGCGTTTCTGCGCCACAGGTGAACGGCAACCACCAGTAATGCGGGTATCAGCGCATCTGCGCCAGGTGCCTGTGCCTGCCAGTCCGCAGACCTCTGCAAAAATACTGTGGCCAGTAATGCCATCACGGCTGCGGGCAGGAAGCGCCCGATGTGTTTGATCAGAGGGTGTTCCGTGTGCTTTTCAAAGAACAGGAAAGGCACCACCCGGGTCGCAAATGTGGCCAGGGCGGAGATGGCAATAAACGCCGCCAGGTAGCTACTTTCATCCACGATTTGCGTCTCCTGCCATGGTGTCGGTTCGATACTTCCGGTAGTGCAGAAGAAGCACTGCAGTAACCAGTACAATGCCTGCTATCAGTTGATGGGTTGCCGGTACCAGCATCATGGCAAGCGCAGCTGCCGCCGCCCCCGCCCACACCGGAAACGAATCCCCCAATGCTTTCAATTGTTCGATTGTGAGCACAATAAACAGCGCCACGAGTGCAAACTCAATGCCGGTACTGTTGAAGGCGACAGTCTTGCCGAGTACCGCACCCAAGGTGCATCCGACAATCCAGTAGCCCTGGTTCATGGCCGTGATCCGGAAGTCCACATGCTGTTCCTGTTCGCGATTGGCCGAACGGGGACGGCTGGTGAGCAGCGAATAGGTTTCGTCGGTCAAACCGAAAATCAGATACGCCTTACGCCAGCCGGCGCCACGGAATTGCCCCAGCAGCGACAATCCATAGAAGAGATGTCGAGCGTTCAGTACGAACATGGCAACGGCCACCTCAACCAGTCCGGCATTGGCAGCCAGCAGGCTGACCGCCAGAATCTGGCCGGCACCGGCGTAGATAACAAGGCCCATCAAGGGAGCAATCCACCAGGGATAATCCAGTTGCGTGGTAAACAACACACCAAAGGCCATACCAAGGGGGATGTAGCCAAATAAAATCGGCAGGGTTAGCTTGAAAGCGTGGTGATTCATTAGCATCCGAACGGAAATAAAAGAGCGATGATAGTGATTTAGCAGTTATTTTTGAAGATCGCCAAACGTAGTATCGAAAAAATGACGCAAGCAAATACATAAAAGTGTCATAAAACGGGCATACCCTCCGACCGGGTACACCTGATCGGAGTTTTTATGCTGACCACTGTTCGCGCCAGAATCCTGGCGTTTGCGCTGCTGTCGGTGGCTGCTGTTGCCGGCCTCACGTTCATTGCCTGGATGATCATAGCGAAAGCCGAGCATACCTCTCAGGCACTGGTTGGAGAGAGTCTCGAGCAATCCTGGATGCTGGTTGATCTGGAGCAGGACCATCGACTGTTGCAGGATCTGGCTTACAAGATCAAGGCACAGCTTTTACTGTGGGACGAAATCGATCCTTTGTTCACCGAGTTGGAGCGCTCAATTCCCCGGCACTGGCAGAGGATTCAGCAGAATCCCGGGTTAGGCACCTGGTCACGGGACAATCGCGAGCAATATGACCGGGTCGTGGCGCTGATGGCGGACATGAAACAGGGAATAGGCCAGCGTAGCTACTATGAAGTGGGAAAAATCGTCGATTTTCAACTGTTCCAGGCGTTGGAGCCCATGCTGGCGGCGATAAGCGAGCGCCAGAGAGCCAGCCGCGATGGCGTTACTGCGAGCGCATCAGAACTGTTGCATTATCTGGCAGACCAGCAGAGGTTCCTGCTTGGTGGCGCCCTGGTCTTTCTTGCGTTGGTCGTGGCGATGACGCTCTGGCTACGGACTTCGGTGATCCTTCGCTTGCAGGCCATGGCCCAGGATGTGTCGGCCATGGAGCAGAACGCTGATCTGACCAAGATCCTGGCGGTAAAAGGTCGTGACGAGGTTGCCGGCGTGGCCGGAGCTATTGAACAACTGGTCCGGCGCTTTGAGGTGTTTGTTGAGGATGTTCGGTCAGCGGCTTCAGGCCTTGATGCACGCTCTGCCAGCCTGGATAACGGAGCGGAAGCACTGCAGCAAACCGCCGAAAGCACTCGCCGCCAGATTTCCGATGTGGCTCAGTCTATGGCTTCCATCGCGGATCAGGCGTCCCAGATCGAACAGGCCACCGAGCACTCTGCAGCAACGGTGATGCATGCTGTCAATGCCAACAGCGAAGTCCGTGAGGGGCTGGCTAACAGTGAGAAAGGCGCTGACCACACGGTTGAGGTGATTGGACGGGTTTCTGAGTCGATCACTGCGTTGATAGACGCAACCGGAAAAATCGAGCAAGTCACCGGCGTGATCGCCGATATTGCCGAGCAGACCAACCTTCTGGCCCTCAATGCGGCGATTGAAGCTGCCAGGGCGGGCGAACACGGCCGGGGATTTGCCGTGGTGGCAGACGAGGTGCGCACGCTTTCACGTCGGACCTCGGAATCCACCGCCAATATTCGCCAGTGGGTGCAGGATCTTGTCGTGGGTGCAAACAACGCAGACTCACTGTTGGAAGATATGGCGGGCGCTGGCGAAATGAATCGCGCTAATCTGCATGCCCTGAGAGCGCACCTGGAAGGCCTGGCGGCTCAGTTTCATGAGCTGCAGCGTCAGAGTGAGAGTGTGCAGGGTGCGGTTGCCTTGCAGCGGGGTGAAATCGCGAGGGTGGGGCGTCGCGCGGAGGCTCTCGGTGAGAGCGCTGAGACCCTGACTCTGAATGTGGAGGATACCCGCCTTGTCAGTGAAGCGCTTAGGCAGGAATCGGTGGGCATGAAGCAGCTCATTGCCCGTTTCCGCACCCGCTCTCCAGAAACGTGATGATGTGTCTTCATCTGCGGGGGTTCTTGTCTGGCTCATAAAACCGTAACATACAGCGACTGACTGGAGGTTCTATGAGTAACGATGCAGTGCAGCCTTCCGATCCGGACCCGCGAGAAGAAAAATTTGTAGTAGACACGGGTTTACTCACGGCTGATCAGCTTGAGGGCCTGGCCGAGGAATACTGCACCCGTTATCACGGATTGAATGACACCGAAAGTCCTCTGGCAGAGCGGGAGCGAGTACTTGAAGCAGTGCGCAGGGGAGAACTTGTGGTGTGGTTCGATCCGGTTGAGAACACTGCCGGCCTGGGTTCCCCTTCCGGCAATGGTCTGTGATCAAGGTGCCCATTCTGGCAATTTTTTTCATGCCGCCTACCGGCTGACGCTGCTAACCGTTACAATCGGCCTGTTTCCTCATACCTGACGGCGAGGTGAGTTTTGATCAGGGTATTGGTTGTTGATGACCACGAGCTCGTACGCTCGGGTATCACTCGCATGCTGGCTGACAATCCCGATATAGACGTCATTGGCCAGGCTTCGTCCGGCGAAGAGGCGATTGACTGTGTGCGTGAAAACCGTCCGGATATTGTCCTGATGGATATTCGCATGCCCGGTATTGGCGGCCTGGAGGCGACCCGGCGCATTCTTCGTATTGATGATTCCATTCGCGTTATCGTGGTTACCGCCTGTGCAGACGACCCTTATCCGGCCCGAGTGATGCAGAGCGGCGCCACCGCGTATGTGACCAAAGGTGCTGATATTCAGGAAATGGTGCGGGCCATTCGTAAAGCCCATTCCGGCCAGCGCTACATCAGCCCTGAAATTGCCCAGAAAATGGCACTGAAACAGCTCGGGGGTGAGCGGGATGAAGACGGCGAGCTGTCGTTGTTCGAGCGCCTGTCTGAGCGCGAAATGCAGATTGCCATGATGGTGGTGGATTGCCAGAAGGTTCAGGATATCTCCGACAAACTGTGCCTGAGTCCGAAAACCGTAAACAGTTACCGTTACAGGATTTTCGAAAAGCTGGAGATTTCCAGTGATGTGGAGCTGGCGCTGATGGCAGTAAGGCTTGGATTGCTGGATGCCGACAAGGTCTGATCCCGAGCAATCTCCCGGGAAGTTCGACAGCCAGAATTTCCTGAAACAACTGACAGAACGCCCCGGTGTCTATCGTATGTATGACGATACCGGTGGCATCCTCTACGTGGGTAAAGCCCGCAACCTTCGCAAGCGCGTCAGCAGTTATTTCCGTAAATCAGGCCTGGCCCCTAAAACCGAAGCCCTGGTGGGCAAGATTGCGGCCATTGAAGTCACTATTACCGGCAGTGAAACAGAAGCGTTGCTGCTGGAACAGAATCTGATCAAATCGCTGCGGCCGCCCTACAATATTCTGTTGAGGGACGATAAGTCCTATCCCTATATCTATCTCTCCTCGCATTCGGATTATCCCTCGCTGACCTTTCGGCGGGGCCGCACCAAAAAGGGTGGTGGCATCTGGTTCGGGCCCTTTCCAAGCTCGGGAGCGGTCAAGGAAAGTCTTAATATTCTACAAAAGGTTTTCCGCATAAGATCCTGTAG
>NZ_DIHV01000135.1:35879-45070 GCF_002420325.1 Marinobacter sp. UBA5687 | reverse complement strand
CGAGCGAAGTCACTGATTCAGGTCATAATTAGAGATTCCCATTGCATTGTGTTGCGATCCTTTTGGCCCCTTGTGGGGCCATTTTTTTGCTTGCGAAGCCGGCAATCCCGGCCATCTGAAACTCAGTGGTAATAGCAGAGAACAATTCTACTGGCAGTGGCGTCGCTGGCTTACGTGGGTCTTGAAGAATCCTTAGGACGGTAACGGTACATAAGGCAAGTGGACCTGTTTCTGAAGCCCGGGAGGGTAGGTGTGCAGAAATGCGCGACACCCGTTACTCAGTTAGACCTGTGCTTTGCTAGTAGAGCGTGTGATCTTCAAACCGTGAGCCAATTTAGCAATCGGGAAAGTGTGGCACAGAATCCTGGCGCAGCTGGGTGCAGCTGCGCGAGGTAAAATCCGAGGTCGCGGTGTGTGTGAGGTGGCTGATGAAGTTGTAATAGCGACTATTTTTCGGATTTAGAAACCTCTTATCAGCGTGGATCACAAAACCGGGATGACTGCTAGGGAGTTTCAGCGAACCTGTCTGGGCTACATACTATGGTTGGATGCGAAGGGAGGGCGAAAATCATTGAAGTGAAATGCGGAGGACCAGTGTGAGGGATGCTGCGTTCAAAGGCTGCCCGACGGGTTAGGGATGTGCATCGAGGCGCTGCGGGGACACATTGGCTTGGTAAGGGAGCAGAGAGATACTGTGGCGGCCGACTGCCAGAGTGCTAGTACCCGGACGGATCGGTTGATACAGACCGGCAGCCAGGCCTATCCTCTATGCCGGCACGACAGAGATGTGCAGGCAGGAATGCATACTATAGTCTGAACTGTTTGATGAAGCATGATGGGCAGTTGTTGTTCTCTTATACGGGCCAGGTTTACCAAGGGTGCTGTCATAAGGGCCAGATCATTGCATAAGCCTGACCTTCGCTGGTTCTTGGATTGCCTTAAGAATCGCTACTGGAACCTCGTTGCATAACCATCTATCAACTAACCTGTGGCTGTTGGCGAACGCTCCTACGCTGTCGCTCCGGCACGCCGCAAAGCCAAGGCGTTATTCCAAAATCTTAATGTCCGCTTTGCGACCTCAGCGCGCTTTATTTCCGAATAGCGGATTAGGCAGGCCCCTATCTGAAAAGGTCCGCTTTGTGGTCATAGCGAAGAAGTTGGACCCGACACCGGCCCCACAACTGTGTGAAACGGCGGCTAAATTAGTTGAGCCGATCATTTGGAAATATTTTCTTTGACGGGTCTTTCGTCGGCACAGCAGGCTATTTAAAATGCGCGTCGTCTCGGCCGAAGTGGAAAGGAATCAACAACAGAAGTGGACACCAGGCCTCTCCCCGGCGAGTCACACCACTTGGCAGGTGTCGCGTTTGCCAGGCATCCTTGCCGGCGTTGAGCCCTGATCATCCTGATCAAACGGCTCGACCGCATTGTCTGGTTTTCAGCCGACCGCCTAAAGCGGATAAATCCGAAAGGCGGGTGGGATTTATCCTACAGAGAATACCGGTGACCATTGTCTTTAACATGACGTTCGGGTCTGTGCTTTTGAGATATAGGGGAAGTCAGTGAAGTATTTCCAGCATTCTCTGTTGGCTGTAATGCTGCTTATCGCGTCCGGAGTTGCCAGTGCAGCCGTGGTCAAGAAGACGTCGTCTGGCATTTGCCATCCACCCGCAAGCCCTTATTACGAACGAACCCGGGATTTTGAGCCTTTTGACTCCGTTGACGCTTGCGTAACAAGTGGCGGACGCTTACCAAAGACATTGGTGCAAAACCAATCAACTCAGCCGACGGAGGCCAGCTCAACGTCCTACGCGAGATCAGCATTTGGCAATGGGTGGGATGACGCAGATGGCGATTGCCAGAACAGTCGGGCCGAGGCACTAATCGAAACTTCCAGCACTACGGTGCGATTCGCTACAGACAAAGAGTGTCGAGTCGTCACCGGTCGCTGGATAAGTCCCTTCACGGGCAACGTCATCCAGAACAGTAGCGAGATCGACATTGACCACGTGGTCCCTCTTAATTGGGCCTGGAAGCGTGGCGCACAGCTTTGGCCCCAAGCGAAAAGAGAACGGTTTGCAAACGATATGGTCAATCTCTGGCCTGTCGAGCTAAGCCTAAATAGAAGTAAGGGCGCCCAGGGCCCGGACGAGTGGTTGCCACCATCTGGAAAGTGCGGATACGTGGCGCGATTTCGCCGAATCGTAAAACAATATGATCTTCAGCTGTCTCCGGCGGAAGCCAGTTGGACCAAGTCTTTCCTCAATAGGTGTCGCACCTGACCAATTGCTATACTAAGGGTGTAATGATTCGCTCTCAAAAGAGGCGGTATGAAAAAGAAAAGGTTCACTGAAGAAGAGCTGCTTGACGGCCTGGATCCCTATGCGGCCCATGCGGATGAGCTTGCCGAGCCGCAGGGTAATGAGCCGACAGCTCTGGAACGTTTAAAAGGTTCCGTCCTTCGCTACGAACGGCCAACTGATCCCGTGTGGGATGAGTGCTTTGAGGCTGAGGGCGTAACGGAGGATTTTATGGAAAATCGAGATCAACCGGATAACAAAGAGCAAAAATGATAACCCGTTACATTCCTCTCAGTATGAAAAGTGCCATACCGCTAATATTTTCAGATCGTTAAAAATACCAGCCTCTGGCTTTTCAGGCCTGCACGGCTCCAAAAACTGACTAATTGCACCAAAGTGGAGCCGACCGTGAAGTTTATTGGAACAAATTGCTTGTTTTAGAGAGAAATTGTCCCCAAATTTGTGGGCAAACGCCATTAAACTGGGCTCCACAAGCGTGCATAAACGAACCATCAAGTTCTGAGGATTCGTCCACTCATTGTCTGAGAAAAGTCCGCGGGAATATTCCGATAATGGAACTCAGAAAAAATTTTCGGGGAAGCCGTCACAGCATCCTATCCCCGAATAAAGACAGAACTTCTTTCCAGTAATGATTGCTCATGGAGAGTTCAGTTGTTTCCTTTTGCCATGTTTGGTCAGGCCTTGCTGTCCGGGTATCCGTCCCATTGACACTGAAGTCCCACTCGGATGCGTCACTGTCTTCGGGTACAACTGCTCGCTCCATAGTGCCATCCGCGTTTTGCCTTGAAGCCCTGGGTGAAAATGAAACCACGTTTTGCTCTGGGAGATCTTCGCCAATTCGACGCGCAAACTCTGTCAGGCTGGGTTCCGCGAGTACGTAGAGCCAGCCTCCTATGTCAGAAGGTTCGCCTGCCTGGCAACGGAGGATTCTGCCGAGAACCTGCCGGAAATGGAGCTCTGTTCGAATTCTACTAAGGTGACAGCATACTTGGAGTCGAGGAATGTCGGTTCCTTCACTGATCATCCCTACAGAAATGATCCATCGATCAGAGGAGGTTCTGAAGTTATTGATGACCTCATGAGCTTCCGGAGTCCGGCTCGTCACAACAACGGGTTTCTCACCCAAGGCTGAAAACCTGGTCGCTATTTGTTCTGCGTGAACCACGGTGGCTGCTACGACCAACCCGGCCGCAGTAGGAACGCGCCGCCGAATCTTTGATAGCCTTTTTGATGCCTCAGAAAGCGTGTGGTCGATCACCTCGTTCCGGTAAAGAAAGTCGGGATAAGAAATATGACCCTGCTTGATAGTGTCACGGATACTGGAATAGGTTTTAAGGCCGAGTTCAGATGACTTCAGATGGATCTCTCGATTGTCAGTGAGCACGATATTTGGAGCTCGGCACACTCCGTCGAGAACAGCCCGTTGTAGGCCATATTCGTAGTCACAATGCAGCTCGCCGTCCGGTTGAGAATATCGAGCGAGAACAATAGGGTTGTCGTCCGTTCTCCATGGCGTTCCGGATAAAGCGATTGTGAAGGATGCCTTTCCCTGAATTCTATCGAGAATGATTCTCCCCCAACTGTTGCCCATAGAGAATTCGTCCCAGCTACTACCAGAGCAGTGATGGACCTCATCCAATACTACGAGGACTCGATGGTCGCTCAGCACTCGCCAAAGCTCACTGGGGAGCGTACTCATCGACTGATAGGTATAAGACCCACCTGCAGCACCGATTTGGCCATTAAAGCTTCTCCCGAGAATCTGGCTAAAAGTTGTGGCGACACTTTGTGCTACTGCTCGCGAAGGTGAAAAACATACGACAAAATCGATGTTGCCCCGTTCAAAAAGGGCCTTAGCGACAGACGCAACCATGACAGTTTTCCCGGCCGCGGGTGTCGCATGACATAGAAAGTGGGACTGGCGTTCAAAAGATTTCAGAGCCTGAGCAATACACTCACTCTGCCACGCGCGCAACTGCATCATGAGGGAAAGCCAACTTTCGTGATCACGGACTCGACAGCGCGCAGCTGGCCCAGGAGTTTCGTGCTCTTCTCTCGAGACTCCAGATATTGCTCCTTCACGGCCCCTCGAAGCGCTGGGTATTTGTTATATAGGCGCTGGTATTCTTCCGCTTCACCAATGCTGGCGACAAGCTCGATCCTCCTTTGGGAGAGCTCTTCTTGCAGCGCTCTCTGTGTTTTAACGTCCATCGGTGACTCAACATGAGGATCACTGGTTTCGAACGGCGAGGGCCTGGCTTCGAGCTCGACGCTTGAATGTTCTGGACGGAAGATAAATTTGCACCCGCGGCCCGTGGAGCCGCCATGTCGTTCAATCACCTTGGCCGATTCAAGTCGCAGCAGTTCTCTATAGATGTGCTTGCGGAGTTGGTTGCGACCCGGTCGCTGACCTTCAGGTATTTGAAGGACGTACAGATCCCGAATACTGGTGGTGGAAAAAGGAGTGTCTAACTGCTTTCGCAACAGTTCGATCAGTATCTTATCGACTTGCAGTGACTGTGTCTTTTCCATTCGGCGGCCCAATTGGTCTTTTGATCGAACAAGTCGATCTTAAAAAAATGGGTATTATATGCCGTGGCCTGTGATGCCTCAAGAAACCATAGTCTTGCCTTTTGTGAGGGCGAGAAATGGGCTCACTGGTTTGCGAGGCTTTTGGCCGGAATTTGCGTGCGATTCGAAAATCCAAAGGGTTTTCGCAAGAGCGTCTTGCTTACGAGGCGGGAATAGACAGGAGCTATGTAGGCAAAATTGAGCGGGGGGAAGTCAACGTCACTATTGAGAAGCTCTACTTACTCGCCGAATGCCTGAGATGTCACCCTTCAGAGCTATTGCTCGATCAGTGTTAGTGGCCAATTAAAGTGACCCACTACTGGCCATTAATTTTGACCCACCTCCGAGTGGCCGTCAGGCCACAGAACCAGCTACTGTCCCCAGCTTTTATCGATGGCCGGGGGCATGTCAGTGAAGGAGTGGGTTGTGATACACAAGATCAAGGCAATGCACGATAACGGTAAAGGTTCGTCGATCCGCGCCATCAGTCAGGAACTGGGGTTATCCCGGAACACGGTACGCAAGTATTTGCGGATGGAGGTGGATGCGATCACAGAGCAGTTTGCAGATCCCTCACGGAGCAAGCGCCTCGACGATCACCGGGATTACCTGGTGACTTTGCTCAAGCGGTTTCCCAAGCTCAGCGCCGTCAAGATTGCCCGTAAGCTGCAAGCGAAAGTGGGTGAATTGCCAGCTTCGGATCGTTCCATTCGCCGCTATGTTCGAACGCTCAAGGAGGAGGTAGCCTCGGCCCAGATGCGCTACTACGAACCCATTCTGGACGATGTGCCGGGTGTTCAGTGCCAGGTGGACCCCGGTGAATTGCGCGGCGTGCTGATTGGCGGCGAAGAGCGCACGCTGCACTTTGTGGTGTTCGTGCTGTCTTACTCGCGGTTGATGTACGTGGGTCTGGCCTTCCGGCCGCTGGATACCCAGACCTTTATCCAGCTCCATGACGAAGCCCTGCGTTACTTCGGTGGGCTGCCGGAGGAGTGCGTTTACGATCAGACCAAGCTGGTGGTGATCAACGAACAGTACCGGGAATTGACCCTCAA
The DNA here is from genome assembly GCF_002420325.1 of Marinobacter sp. UBA5687. Taxonomy (NCBI): domain Bacteria; kingdom Pseudomonadati; phylum Pseudomonadota; class Gammaproteobacteria; order Pseudomonadales; family Marinobacteraceae; genus Marinobacter; species Marinobacter sp. UBA5687. The sequence continues at coordinate 39,123 of NZ_DIHV01000135.1, read as the reverse complement.
CCAGCGGTTCCATGGGTATGCCACCACGGTCGGGTTCCGGATCCATGCCTGCGAAGGCTACGACCCGGAGAGCAAGGGCAAGGTGGAAGCTGGCGTGAAGTACGTCAAGCAGGATTGCCTCTACGGTGAAGTCTTCCGAGATCAGGAACACGTACGCCAGCACGTGCAGGACTGGGTTGAGAGTGTAGCCAATGTCCGTATTCATGGGACCACCGGCGAACCACCCCGGGAACGCTTCGAACGGGACGAGCGAGAGCACTTGGAGGCTTACCTATCACCAGCTTGCGTGCAGCCGCTGGCCCACGAGACACGTCGAGCCGACAAGACCGGCCTGATCGCCTGGAAGGCCAACAAATACTCCGTGCCCATGGCCTGGCAACAGGCCCGGGTGGGCGTTCTGGAGTCCGGCGGCCAACTCCACATCAGCGACCTGAACACAGGCGATGTCATCGCCAGCCATGCGCTGTGTTCCGACAAGGGTAAGGTGGTCAAGAACACTCATCACTACCGAGACCATGCCCAGCGCGTGAGCAAGCTGGAATCCGATATCGACGCCCTGATCGGTAATGAGATCGGGCATCAGTTGTGCCAGCAGCTCAAACGCTCCGAGCCCAAGATCTACAAGGATCAGCTCGTCGCTGCCCGTAACCTGCTCAAGCGCCACGAACCCGTGGACCCGGTATTGATCACGACGCTGGCAGAGCGCCCCGGCATGACCGCCACACGGCTGCAAAGCTACCTTGAAGCGGCCCAAGCCGCCGTCCTCCGGGAACGGCAGCCGGAACCGCTGCCAGAACCAAAGCAAACACTGGATCTGAGTGCTTATCGCCGTATTGGCCGCTCCAGTGGCCAGGGGGTGACCCATGAGCCAGCTTGAGCAAACCGTGGCCCGCTACCGCAGTCTGCGCCTGAGCGCAGCCGCCGATGAATTAACAAGCCTGCTGGCCGAGGCGGAAGCCAACGAGATGTCCTATCTCAGCTTCGCGGACCGGCTTGCCGAACACGAACTGATCCAGCGCCAGGACAAGCGCATCCGCCGGAACCGGAAGATGGCCGCGTTCCCGACCGAGAAGCGCCTGGAGGGCTTCGACTACAGGCACCAGACCGCCATCACCAAACGCCAGGTCAATGCCTTGCTGGACTTCCAGTTCCTTGACGAGCGCAACAACCTGGTGTTCATCGGCCCGCCCGGTGTAGGCAAGACCCACCTGGCCATCGGCATTGGCTACAAAGCCGTGGAAGCTGGCTACCGGGTGCTGTTCCGTAACGCCTTGGATCTGGTGGAAGAGCTTGAACTGGCCGAGATGAAGGGTGAGCTGAAAAAGCGGGTCAGCGCCCTGGCCAAATACGATCTGCTGATCATTGATGAACTGGGTTACCTGCCTATGACCCGGCAGGCCCGCTACAACCTGTTCCAACTGATCAACAGCCTGTACGAATACCGGTCCATCATCCTGACCACCAACAAGGACTTCACCAGCTGGGGCGAGTTCTTCCACGACGACAACGTGGCGGTGCCGATCATTGACCGGATCATCCACCATTCACACATCTTTATGTTGGGAGGAGAAAGCTATCGACTGAAGCAGAAAGTTACGAGCTAGACTATGAAGGGTGGGTCAATTTTATTGGCCAAAGGTGGGTCAAAATAAATGGCCATTGACAATCAGCCTCGATTGAAAGAATAAGCTTGTCATCTATGTTTAACAGAAAAGTGTTGTTGGCAACCGTCTGTCGATGTCGACGGCGGACCGTTTCAATTAGGTTCCGCTGAATATTGTAGTGGATGTGCAGCACGCAAGTGCGGTGACTTGATGGTGGCGTCAGCGATCAGTCGATCTGTCAGGCGGAGCTGCTGGCTTGGCTCAGCGATTTGAGCATCCGCCTGGCGTGTGACCAGGAAATCCCTCTCTGTCGCATTTGATGCTCTGCAATTTCATCTTGGCCCGTAGGCTGAGTCAGGATGCCCGGCGCTTCCGCTAAATAGACCGCGACAAGGTTTGCACATCGAATCTATTCGGCCCAGAGGTGCTCATCAAGGTGTGCTTCGATGATTGCATTTGGCTCTTCAATGAGAAGAGTTTCGATATACCTAAATATTGCGGCATGTGAAATGTCTAGAAGCTGTGTATAGGGTCGGGGGTGCCGACCTTTGACAGTCTCGATGGTGGCTGCTCGTCATTCACTGATCCTCGCGCCATCCACGATGAGTCTGATCCTGGTGGTAAAGCTGAGCGTACAGGAGAAATGTGTCTAAAGGAGATATGTGCTGGCCAAGCTGTCCACTAGGAAGGTTAGTGCGATCTGCGGTTTGTTGTCTCAGAGCTGGAGCGCGGCTGTTTACTTCTGGCAAGGTTTGATCAGTGGGCGCGTACAAAAAAGTTAAGTTTTTGAGTCCAATTTGGTCCGAAATCGGTAAAAGTTAACTAAAACGACTGGTTTTTCGTGAAGATGACAGGGTGGAGGTACTAGGAAGGGGTGGAAGGCCAGCTGGTACAGGGAGTGGTTGTGTACCGATAAAACATAACGAAAAACTAATGGGATAGATAAGCAGATTGAGCCATTTTGGCATATTCCTTTTATCAAACAGTAGCTTGAAAAATGAAAGCACGTCAGGCGACTGATCGAGGACTTCGGGGTGAGCGATCCGGGATCGTCAAAATCAGGGATGATTTTGTCGAGCGTACAGGGACGTATTTACAGCGTATCCCGGATCGCTCACCCCGAAGGCCGATACCACGGACGTCGGTACCTGAGAACAATAACCGGGTAAGGTATCTAAAGCGTTCCGCGATAGCAATTGACAGCCTCCGGTGTGCCGGTATCTGCGGACGGCATAAAGGATGATTTTTAACCCGCTTTCAAGATAGAATAGCGGCCCAATTTTTCAGGGGTTCCGGCTTGCAAAGAGGCATCGCCGGGCCAGCCATACAGACAGGGGCAGCACATCCATGTTTACTCGTGATATGAAAATCGCCGGTTTCGATGACGAACTTTGGAACGCCATGCAGGCGGAAGAAAAGCGCCAGGAAGCACACATCGAACTGATCGCGTCTGAAAACTACACCAGCCCGCGGGTGATGGAAGCCCAGGGCAGTGTGCTGACCAACAAGTACGCCGAAGGTTACCCCGGCAAGCGTTACTACGGTGGCTGCGAGTTTGTCGACATCGCTGAGGATCTGGCCATTGCCCGCGCCAAGGAGCTGTTTGGTGCGGCCTACGCCAACGTGCAGCCGCATTCCGG
>NZ_DIHV01000135.1:0-35559 GCF_002420325.1 Marinobacter sp. UBA5687 | reverse complement strand
CAGGCCAACTCTGCGGTGTTCATGGCGCTGCTCAAGCCCGGTGATACCGTTCTGGGTATGAGTCTTGCCCACGGTGGCCACCTGACCCACGGTGCCAGCGTGAACTTCTCCGGCAAGATCTACCACGCGGTTCAGTACGGCCTGAACCCGGAGACCGGTCTGATCGATTACGACGAAGTGGAAGCCCTGGCTGTCGAGCATAAGCCGAAAATGATCATCGCCGGCTTCTCTGCTTACTCGCAGGAGCTGGACTTTGCCCGTTTCCGTGCCATCGCCGACAAGGTGGGCGCGTATCTGTTCGTGGACATGGCCCACGTGGCCGGTCTGGTCGCCGCTGGCGTCTACCCGGATCCGGTACCTCACGCCCACGTAGTTGCGACCACCACGCACAAAACCCTGCGCGGTCCCCGTGGCGGCCTGATTCTGGCCTGTGACGACGAAGACCTGCAGAAGAAACTGAATTCTGCCGTGTTCCCGGGCGGTCAGGGCGGCCCGCTGATGCACGTGATTGCGGCCAAAGCCGTGTGCTTCAAGGAAGCCATGAGTGACGAGTTCAAGGCCTACCAGCAGCAGGTCGTGAAGAACGCCGCCGCCATGGCAGAGGTGTTCATCGAGCGCGGCTTTGACGTGGTTTCCGGGGGAACCAAGAACCACCTGTTCCTGGTGAGCCTGATCAAACAGGACATTACCGGTAAAGACGCGGATGCCGCACTGGGCAAAGCGCACATTACCGTGAACAAGAACGCCGTGCCGAACGATCCTCGTTCACCGTTTGTAACGTCCGGACTGCGCATTGGTACTCCGGCGGTGACCACACGCGGCTTCAAGGAAGCCGAGTGTCGGGATCTGGCGGGCTGGATGTGTGACATCCTCGATAACCTTGAAGACGAAGCGGTCAATAGCCGAGTGCGGGAGCAGGTGGAAGCTGTCTGCGCACGGTTCCCGGTCTACGGCTAACAGGCTTAGACAGGTCAGCCCGGGCGCTCCGGTGAGTGCCCGGGTTCTTTCTTTCCGGAGCAGGTGATTTATGCATTGTCCTTTCTGTGGTGAAGCCGATACCAAGGTGATTGATTCGCGCCTGGTGGCCGAGGGTGACCAGGTTCGCCGCCGCAGGGAGTGTCTGTCCTGCCGTGAGCGTTTTACCACCTTTGAAACCGCTGAGCTGGTGATGCCCCGGGTCGTGAAGCAGGATGGTACCCGGCAGCCTTTTGATGAAGAAAAGCTGCGAGCCGGCATCATGAAAGCTCTGGAAAAACGTCCGGTCAGCATTGAGGAAATCGATGCAGCGTTGAACCGCATCAAGTACCGTCTTCGCTCCACTGGTGAGCGCGAGGTCAAGTCGATGCAGTTGGGTGAGGAAGTGATGACCGAGCTGCGCCAACTGGACAAGGTGGCTTACGTGCGTTTTGCCTCGGTTTACCGCAGTTTCCAGGATATCAACGAGTTCAAGGAAGAGATCGAGCGGCTGTCCCAGGGCAATGGCGATACCGCGGTGGATGTTGCCAGGGCATTGGTGGATAACGGTACAGACAAAGGCAAGGCATGATTTCAGACCGTGATCGGGCAATGATGGCCCGGGCCGTTCAGCTGGCCTGGCGCGGTCGCTATTCCACCCATCCCAATCCCCGTGTTGGTTGTGTTATTGCCAAAGGCGATCTGATTGTGGGCGAGGGCTGGCACGAGCGTGCCGGTGAAGCCCATGCGGAAGTGCGTGCTTTGAGCCAGGCAGGCCATGAGGCTCGGGGAGCCACCGCCTACGTTACCCTGGAGCCGTGCAGCCACTACGGGCGCACGCCGCCCTGCGCACGGGCACTGATAGATGCCGGCGTGGCCCATGTGTTTGCCGCCACCAAAGACCCCAACCCGTCTGTGTCCGGTCGGGGGCTGGATATGCTCAGGGAGGCTGGCATACGGGTGACCGAAGGCGTGATGGCCGATGAGGCTGCGCGTCTGAATCCTGGCTTCATGAAGCGTATGAATACCGGTCGCCCCTGGGTTCGGCTGAAGATGGCGGCCAGTCTCGATGGCCGGACCGCCATGGCCAGTGGTGAAAGCCAGTGGATAACCGGCCCGGAAGCGCGCGCGGATGTGCAGCGTTTGCGGGCGATCAGCGACGCTATCCTCACCGGGGTTGGTACGGTGCTGGCGGATGACCCCTCGTTGACCGTTCGGCGGGACGAGATGGGCGATATCGGTGATGCCACGGATCCGTCCCGGCAGCCGTTGCGGGTGATCGCCGACCGGGATGCCCGTACGCCGGCCACCGCCAGGATTCTTCAGGGTGGCAATGTGCAGGTATTCTGCGCCAGTTCGACACTGGCCTCAGGCCCGGCCCAGGATCTGGCTGCGCTGGGCGTCAGCCTGACCGGGGTTGCCTGGAAAGATAACGGTGTTGATGTCGCCGAGTTGCTGGACGCGCTGGGAGAGCTTGGTATTAACGAGTTGCTGGTTGAAGCCGGCCCTACGCTGGCCGGTACGTTCATCGGTGAAAATCTTGTGGACGAGCTCTGGCTCTACCAGGCCCCGGTTTTCCTGGGTAGTACCGGCAGGCCGACAGCGCATTTGCCGCTGGAGACCATGGCCGACAAAGTGCAATGGAAGGTGCTGGATCGTCGTCAGGTGGGTGAGGATCAGCGTCTGATCCTGGCTCGCCACTAATCATTCAATCCATTCCCCGAGAACCGGCTAGACTGTCGGGAGGGGTGAAAGGGTGCAGAACCGTATGGCACTGAACAGCATTGAAGAAATCATTGAAGACATTCGCCAGGGCAAAATGGTCATCCTGATGGATGATGAGGATCGCGAGAATGAGGGCGACCTGGTGATGGCCGCCGAACACTGCACGGCGGAGGCCATCAACTTCATGGCCCGTTTTGGCCGTGGGCTCATCTGCATGCCGATGACCCGTGACCGGTGCGAACAGCTGGGCCTGCCGTTGATGGTACAGCAGAATGCTTCTGGCTTCGGAACCAAATTTACCCTGTCGATCGAAGCCCGGGAGGGTGTTACCACGGGCATTTCCGCAGCGGACCGGGCTCGTACCGTGCAGGCAGCGGTTGCCCGGGATGCCAAGGCTTCTGACCTGGTTCAGCCGGGGCATATTTTCCCACTGATGTCCGATCCTGGTGGCGTTCTCAGTCGTGCCGGTCACACCGAAGCGTCCTGCGATCTGGCGGCCCTGGCCGGCTGTGAGCCGGCCGGCGTGATCTGTGAAATCATGAATGATGACGGCTCCATGGCCCGGCGCCCGGATCTTGAAAAGTTCGCAGAAGAGCATGATCTGAAGATCGGGACCATCGCAGACCTGATTCATTACCGCACCATGAACGAGCGCACGGTGGAGTGTGTGGAGCAGAACGAACTGGATACCGAGTACGGCGTGTTCAAGCTGCACACCTACCGGGACAATATCCAGGGTGCTACCCATCTGGCTATGGTAATGGGCGATATCCAGCCAGATGAGCCAGTGTTTGTGCGAGTGCACATTACCGATACCCTGCGCGATCTGCTGGGTGCACGCCGCAAAGACTCCCGGAGCTGGCCGCTGCATCACGCACTGGAGAAGGTTGCGGAAGAAGGCAAAGGCGTGGTGGTGCTGCTTAACAGTGCTGAAGACAGCTACAACCTGGAAGACCGGATTCAGGAGTTCTTTGACAAAGGGCAGGGATCCTCAGGCAAGGGCAGTTCCGGCGTGTATTTCACCGTCGGTACCGGTTCCCAGATTCTCCGGGATCTTGGCGTAGGTAAAATGCGCCTGCTCAGTCCGCCGGTTAAATTCTCCGCCATCTCCGGTTTCGACCTGGAAGTGGTGGAATACGTACCTTACGCCCCCGAATGATAAACCCGGTTATCGCCAATAAGGCGATGACCCGTGAAGGAGCCCGAGATGGCAGATATCAAAGTAATTGAAGGTGATTTTACCCAGTGCAGCGGCCGCTATGCGCTTGTGGTTGGCCGGTTTAACGGCTTTGTGGTGGAAAGTCTGGTGGAAGGTGCAGTGGATACCTTGCGTCGTCACGGCATTTCCAATGATGACATTGCCATCATCCGTGTACCGGGTGCCTATGAAATGCCACTGGCGGTCAAGCGTGTTGCCGAAACCTCGGACTACGACGCCATTATCGCCCTTGGCGCGGTAATTCGTGGTGGTACTCCGCACTTTGAATACGTGGCGGGCGAGGCCTCCAGCGGCCTGGGCGCTGTCAGCCTGGAAACCGATGTCCCGGTTACCTTCGGCGTATTGACCGTAGATTCCATTGAGCAGGCCATCGAACGCTCCGGCACCAAGGCCGGCAACAAGGGCGCGGAAGCTGCCATTACTGCCCTGGAAATGGTCAGTCTGTTCAAAAAGTTGGGTGAGTAATGAGCGAAGCGGGTGACACTTCTCCCCAGCCGGGGAAAACCGGCCAGCCCAAGGCAGGCGATCGCCGCCGGGCACGGGCGCTGGCCATGCAGGGTTTGTATCAGCGGCACTTCAGCAAAACGCCGATTTCTGATATCGAAGCCGAGTTCATGGTCGACAACGACATGAGCAAGGTCGATATCATGTATTTTCGGGACCTTCTGCGTGGTGTCTACCGCGAGCAGGCGGAGCTCGACAAGTTGCTGGAGCCGTTTCTGGATCGTCCCCTCAAGGAGGTCGACCCGGTTGAACTGGCGATCGTTCGCCTGGGCGCCTATGAGCTGAAACACCGCATCGATGTGCCCTACAAAGTGGTCATCAACGAGGGTATTGAAATGGCCAAGCGCTTTGGTGGCACCGAAGGGCACAAGTTTGTGAACAGCATTCTGGACAAACTCAGCCGCCGGCTTCGCCTGGCCGAGACCCGCCCGCGTTGATTCATGGGTGAATTTGAGCTGATCCGGAAGTATTTCCAGCCGCTGGCCGATGGTTCCGGGCAGGATCAGCTCCTTCTCGGTCCCGGCGACGACTGTGCGATCCAGCGGGTATCGCCGGGGCTGGACCTGGTGTTTTCTGTGGACACCCTGGTAGAGGGCGTTCATTTTCCTTCCGGTTATTCGCCCGATTATCTCGGATGGCGAGCTCTGGCGGTTGCGGTAAGTGATTTGGCCGCGATGGGCGCAAGCCCGGTCTGTTTTACTCTGGCTTTAACCTTGCCAGACGCCAATCAGGGCTGGCTGAAGCCGTTTTCAGAGGGACTGGCCCGGGCCAGCAAAGCCTTTGGTATCGCCCTGGCGGGCGGAGACACTACCCGTGGGCCCCTGACAATCAGCATCCAGGTGCACGGAACTGTTGAGAGTGGGCGTGCGCTGTATCGATCCGGCGCGAAGCCCGGCGACCTGATATGTGTCAGCGGTACGCTCGGGGCGGCCGGTGCCGCTCTTGATTACCTAGCTGCCGCCGCGCCCTCACCGGACCAGCTTGCCTTGTTATCACGTTATCATTTCCCAGAGCCTCGTCTGTCACTGGGACAGCAGCTGGCGGGCAGGGCCTCCTCTGCCATTGATATTTCAGACGGGCTTCTGGCGGATCTCGGTCATATTCTTGATGCCTCGTGCGCTGGTGCCAGAATCGACACGGGACGTATACCGATGATGGCGGAGTTGGTTGCATTAAAGGGTGAGAACGCCCGGGATCTTGCGTTGGGAGCAGGAGATGACTATGAGCTTTGCATCACCATCCCGCCAGAAACCTTCGGCACTCTTGACGATTCTGTGGCCCGTGAGCTGACGGTCATTGGAGAGATTACTTCGGAGCCTGGCCTTCAACTGAGCGGGCCGGTCTCTGGCGTCATTCAAGGATTTGAGCACTTTGGGAGACCCGCATGAGTGATGAGCTGATGCATGAACCGGACGCCGCCCAGGTCATCTTGCCCCCTGGCTTTCTGAAAAATCCGGTCCACCTGTTGGCCTTCGGTTTTGGTAGCGGTGCAGCGCCGAGAGCGCCGGGAACCTGGGGTAGCCTCGCCGCTGTTCCGGTTTGGTATGCCTTTTCCTGGATGCCTCCGTTGGCCTACTGGCTCGTGGTTCTGGCGGCGTTTCTGGTGGGTATCTGGTTGTGTGGCAAAACCGCGACAGACCTGAAAGTGCATGATCACGGCGGTATTGTATGGGATGAATTTGTGGGGATGTGGATTGCCCTGGGCCTGTTTCCGGATCAGCTTTACGGGGTGCTCATGGCGTTCATGCTGTTCCGGCTGTTTGACGTGTGGAAGCCCTGGCCCATTAACTGGCTGGATGAGCGCTTGCCCGGCGGGCTCGGGATTATGGTGGACGATGTCGTCGCCGGGGCCATGGCGCTGGGTTGCCTTTGGGCTATTGACGTCTGGGTGATGCCCTATATTATCTAGCGAGGCATCACCCATTCGGTTTGTCGGGTGGGTTAGTGCACCTGCTGCTCTTCTGGCAGCATGCGAACAACATGCAGAAAGCGTTTAAGGCCGACTTCTGCCCGCTCTCTTGAGGCAAAAGGCCCGCTATCGAAGCCCTCGCGAGTTGTAAAGTACCATTTGCTCCCTACGCAGAAAAAACGACTGCTGCGAAACGGGACGGGGCCTTGCTCTCCTGTCCTGCGCTGAGTGTCCATGGTTTCTCCTGAGCCCACTTGTTTTTTTCTTCTCGGGCTATGCGTTGTGTAAGCCGACTTGTTTAAAACTAATCTAATTGCTGGCGAATTCAACAATTTTTTACATTCTTACGCCGGGCATCACATTCCGGACCTTTCAGCATCGAAAGCGAATTCGATTGTGTGCCTTGCTCTGATCAGCCGGGATGGTCAGAATGCTTGGCAGCGTTGCCCTCAACATTGCAGGCCGTGCCAACGGCCATCCCTATGGATAAGGAGATGAAGTGAGTATGTGTCACGTTCCAAGGCTTTTCAAGTTGCTGGCTGTTCTGGTGAGTGTGGTCATGGCGGGTTGTGCGTCTACCGTGGCCAGGGTCGATACCTGGGAAGGCCAACTGCCCGCGGCAACGGAGCCGGCAGTGCTTCAGGCGCCCGGTGCGATACAGGTGGTCAGCGTGAATGGCCGGAGCATGACCAATTTCCTGATCGACGACCTGGCACTGGATTACGGTTTGCTGCCTGGTGAAAACGAAGTGGTGTTCAACTATAAAACCATCTGGGCCAAGGCCGGTGTGGTGCGCAATGGCGAATCCAAAGTTCATGTCATTGAGAGCGGTCCTCAGGTGGCACGGTTCGAGGCGAGCCCGGACGCGGTCTACCGTTTCGAGTTTGACAAGCCGGGCAGCCGCCAGGAAGCCGAAGCCATGATGGAGAGCTTCTCGGCAAAGATTGTTGCCGGTAACGGTACCGTGGTGGCGGTATCTGAGGAATGGGACGGACAGTCCCGGTTGACAGCCAACCGCACTCCGGTACCGGTGTCTGACACAGAAAGTGTCGGGCGCACCCAGGACGGCACCGCACTGGAACAGCTCAAAGCCATTTGGGCAGATGCTTCGGATGAAGAGAAGAAAGCCTTTCTGCGTTGGGCATTCGAATAATCCCGGGCCGGGCCTGCGGGCCCGGCTTTTTCATTATCTGATTAGTTCTGCAGCTCACACCCCGGTTACCGTCTGAATTTGCCCAGCCCACCTTTCAATAGCTTTTCCACATAGGCCAGGACATCATCGGTCAGGTTGTGTTGTGGTTCCGGAAACTGCTCATGGCCTTGATCGGGGCCCAGCTCCGCTGCTGCTTTCTCTATCGCTTCCAGGCTGTCGTGTACCAGTTCCGCTAGCTGGTCGCTGTCGGCGACCACGTCCGGGCAAAGAGTAAAGTTCAGGGTGAGCTGCCCCTGGTAGCTGACCGCGACAATTACCAGCCCAAGGCTGTCGAACAGAGGGGCGCTGTTGTACTGGCGCACCAAACGGGCACCTTGCAGGTACAGCGGTACCTGCGGGCCCGGTACGTTGGTAATCGGCACATTGAACAGGGGCTGATAGCGTTGTGCCACCTGAAGCTCGGAATACAGCCGGGCTGACAGTGCCAGCAGTGTTGATGGTAGCAGTTCGGTCAGCCGGTCCGCGGCTATGGCTTCACGGTAGGGTTCCGATTCTACCGCGTTACGGTGAATTCGCCGGATCCGGGCTGCCGGGTTGGGTTCTGCAGTGGCCAGGTCCAGCAACATGGCCGACATCTGGTTGCCCGTGGCCTTGCGAAGACTGCTGGAGCGAACCGAGATCGGCGTCATGGCGACCAGCGATGTTTTCGTTTCGATGTTCTGGTTGGCGAGGTATCGGGCCAGGGTTTCGGCGCACAGGCCGAGGACCACATCGTTCAGGGTGACGTCGGCCAAGGAGCCTTTGATGGCTTTGAGCCGGGACAATTCCACGCTGGTCGAGACAATCCGCCGGTTGGCGGTAATCTGCCGGTTAAAGGGGCTGTGGGGCGCGGTGAACAAGGGCAGTGGCAGTGGCAGCTTGTGTAATTGCTTCTGGATCAGCCCACGGGTTGTGGCTTCGGCGGCGTTATAGGCCAGAGAGGCCAGCTGCATCGGCGTTTTCAGCATGTTGGCACCGGCCTGCAGGAACACCCGCTCCTCAGAAGGTTCCTGCCTTGGCAGCCAGGGGCGGGGTGGTGTGATGGTTCTCGGGCTGGGTGTGTACTCCAGCAGCTTGCCCATGATTTCCTCGCCACTGAAGGCATCAATGGCCGCATGATGCAGCTTCACGATCAGTGCAAAACCCTCTTTTTCACCCTCCGGATCGTCGATCCGGAAACCATCGACAAAGGTGATGTGCCACAGCGGTCGGTCGCGTTTCAGTGGTTCCTCAAGAATTTTCGAAGCCAGTGACATCAGACTGGCCTGCTTGCCGTGTTCACCCAGGTTTACATAGGCCAGGTGCCGCTCAATGCTGAAATCGGCATCGTCCACCCAATAGGGGCGGCCGAGCCGGAGAGGGATTTCTTTCAGTTTCTGGCGGAACAGAGGCACCACGTGGAGGCGGCTGCGCAGGTAGGCGACGAAGGTGCTGAACGCCAGCGGGTTAGACAGGCCGCTGGCATCAAACAGATAAACGCCGCCGATGTGCATCGGGGTGGTGTCTGATTCCAGATACAGGAACGAGGCATCCAGTTCCGACAGCTGACGCATGGAACGCACTCCTTGTGTTTCTCGTTGTACTCGGCTGACCAGTATACTCCAGACCGTGAATTCCCCGGTTGGCTCCGTTGCCTCAGGAATCCGCCGGCTTGAGCCACTGGCTGAGGCTCTGGTCTTCGCTCAGCCGGTTCCAGAACCACATCAGAGCCTTGCCTTTGTCTTCACTGTGCCGGGCCAGGTGAATGGCGATCGGGGGGCGTGGTTCGTGCACGGCTTTCGCCACCAGCCGGCCTGAAGCCAGTGCCTCCCGGATGCGTGGCAAGGGCAGCCAGCCAACGCCAAGGCCTGCTTCCTGTATGGCAATTTTCTGGTCGATGTTGGTGACGGTCAAGGTTCGTTGGCGCCGGAAGATGCCGGCATGGCCGGGTGGCAGCGCGCGGGAGGTGTCGGCGGCAACGGCAGCGGGAAATGGGGCGATGTCGCTTTCTTTCAGGGGTTCTTCTGCCTGGGCCAAAGGGTGGTTGGCCGCCACGGCAAAGACGAAAGGTATCTCGCCCAGTGGCTTGGTGGTAAAGCTTCCGGCGGGCTTGCTGAGCTGGTCTGCGCCGATCACCATGTCGACGCGCCGGCTTTGCAGGGCGTCCCAGGCGCCTGCAAAGACCTCCTCCACCACCTGTACATCCACTGGAACGCCCAATTGGTAAAAAGCGTCAATCGCCGGAAACAGGCATTGTGCCGGCAGCAGCGAGTTGAATCCTATTCTAAGCCTGGTTTCCCAGCCCTGAGCTACCTGGCGGGTAGAGTGAGCCAGGTTCTCGGCGGCTTCAAGCAGCGAGCGGCCTTCCTCCAGCAGGTAACGACCGGCGGGCGTGAGCACGGCTTTGTGGCCGGTTCGGTCAAAGACACTGACGCTGAGGTCTTCCTCAAGCTTCTGAACGGTGTAACTGATGGCCGAGGGAACCCGGAACAGTTCGCTGGCGGCACCGGCAAAACTGCCCTTGCGGTCGATAGCGTCCAGTACTTTGAGTGCGTCGATGGTAATGGCTGTATGCATGTTCGAATAATCTGAAAGTGTTTGCCAGAAATGCTTGCTATCAGCCTAGCAGCACAGCCGTTAGCCTGTCTCTATTAATTCAGAACCGGGTCGGCCCCATCACACTTCATCAGGGCAAATTTCATGGTGGCTGACCTCGCAGGAGGGTAGTTATGGGCTTGTTGGTTGACGGCTGTTGGCACGATCAGTGGTATGACACGGGCAGAACCGGCGGCAAGTTTGAGCGCGAAGCGGCGCGGTTCCGAAACTGGGTAACCGCTGATGGCTCTGCCGGGCCGGCCGGAGAGGGTGGTTTTCCTGCAGTGAGTGGCCGGTATCACTTGTATGTTTCCATGGCCTGCCCCTGGGCCCACCGCACCTTGATTTTCCGGAAGCTCAAAGGTCTGGAGAACCATATTTCGGTGTCTGTCGTGCACCCGGACATGGTGGAAAACGGCTGGGAGTTCCGGCCCGGTCGCAAAGAACATCAAGACGACTTGTATAATTTTGACTTCATGCACCAGATTTATACCCGTGCCGCCCCGCATTATTCTGGCCGGGTCACGGTGCCGGTGTTGTGGGACAAAGAGCGCGAAACCATTGTCAGTAATGAATCCGCAGACATTATCCGGATGTTCAATTCCGCCTTTGATGGCCTTGAGGGCGTGAATAACGACCGGGATTTCTACCCGGAAAGCCTGCGTGGTGACATCGAGGCGGTGAATGAACGGGTTTACCACACGGTGAACAATGGCGTTTATAAAGCCGGGTTCGCCACTGCGCAGGACAAGTATGAGGAGGCCTCTCAGGCCCTGTTCGACTCCCTGGACTGGCTGGAAGAAAGGCTGGCGGAAAAGCGCTATCTCACCGGTAACCGGCTAACCGAGGCCGATTGGCGGCTGTTCACCACGTTGATCCGGTTTGATGCGGTGTATTACAGCCACTTCAAGTGCAACCGCCAGCAGATCCGCGACTATCCGAATCTGTCCGGCTATGTGCGGGAGCTATATCAGGTGCCGGGCGTGGCTGAAACCGTGGATCTGGGCCAGATCAAGCGTCACTACTATGTAAGTCAGCGCACCATAAACCCAACCCAGATTGTGCCGGTGGGGCCAGAGCTGGAATTCGAAGCACCCCACGGGCGTGAACATCTCGGCTGAATGGGCCTGGTCTACTAGCTGACCCGGGCTACCGCCACTTCGGTCAATAATTCCAGCGCCTGCCGGTGCTCAGAGCCCGGCAGGCAGGCCAGCAGGTCTCTCGCGATCTGCGCCTGCTCTTTTGCTTTTGTCATGGTGTATTCGATGGCACCGGACGCCTTAACGATATCCAGTACCTTCGGCAGGTCATCCAGCCCTCCCTTCCGGATGGCCTGGCGGATCAGTTGCCTTTCGGCTTCGCTACCATTGGCCATGGCGTAGATCAGCGGCAGGGTGGTTTTGCCTTCCGCCAGGTCGTCTCCCACGTTCTTGCCCATGGTTTCGGCATCGCCCTGATAATCGAGAACGTCATCAACCAGCTGGAATGCCAGCCCGAGGTGTTTGCCATAGTCTTTCAGGGCATTTTCCTGTTCCCTGCTGGCTCCGGCCAGCAGGGCGCCCGTGTGGGACGCGGCTTCAAACAGCATGGCGGTCTTGTTGTGGATAACGACCATATACTGGTCTTCGCTCAAGTCCGGGTTCTTCACATTCATCAGCTGCATGACCTCGCCCTCGGCAATAACGGCCGTGGCGTGCGACAGCACGTTCATGATCGGCAGGCTCTGCAGCTCGACCATCATTTCGAAGGCCCGGGCATAGAGGAAATCGCCGACCAGCACGCTGGGCGCGTTGCCCCATTTTGCGTTGGCTGTGCTGCGGCCGCGGCGCATATCGGAGGTGTCTACCACATCGTCGTGCAGCAGGGTGGCGGTATGCAGGAATTCAATCACGGCAGCCAGCTTCAGATGATCGTCTTTCTGGTAGCCGGCGGCCTGGCTGGCCAGGAGAACCAGCAAAGGTCGCAGGCGTTTGCCGCCGCTTTCGATAATGTACTGGGCGATTTTCTCAACCAGCGGGACATCGGAAGCGAGCCGCTTGATGATAAGGTCGTTAACGCGGCTGAAATCATCCGCTACGGTGTCGTAGATGCGCTGGGCTGTCATCGGGCCGGTAAGTCCCTTGCTGGTGTTTTCGTTGAGTTTTCGGGCAGGTCGCGGCAATGCTAGGTATTGCTGCTTACAGTGTCAACTTGAGCCGGAATCCGGCTTGTATTGGTCGACGGGTTTTCGTACAATCACGCGCCCAACTCATCCCAACCTGCGCTCCCTGCAATAGGGTCGCCAGAGCGCTTCCCTTAGAACCAGGTGGATAAGAGCAGGGATGGGTCAATCGCGGAGACTATGAATGTACGCAGTTATTGTTAGCGGTGGTAAGCAGCACCGTGTAAAAGAAGGCGAAACTCTGAAGCTGGAAAAGCTGGAAGTTGAAACCGGCGGTTCCGTTGAGTTTGATCGTGTTCTTCTGGTTGCCAATGGCGACGACGTAAAAGTTGGCGCTCCGGTTGTTGAAGGTGCCAAGGTGACCGCAGAAGTGGTTAGCCACGGTCGTCACGACAAAGTGAACATCATCAAGTTCCGTCGTCGTAAGCATCACATGAAGCGTCAGGGCCACCGTCAGTGGTTTACTGAAGTCAAGATCACGGGTATCCAGGGCTAAGCCCTCGATTAACCCCTTAATGAAGGAGGCTGGTAATGGCTCATAAAAAGGCAGCAGGTAGTACCCGTAACGGTCGCGATTCCGAGTCGAAACGACTTGGTGTCAAGCGCTACGGTGGCGAGTCTGTATCTGCAGGCAGCATCATCGTTCGTCAGCGTGGCACCCGTTTCCACGCTGGCAGCAACGTAGGCATTGGCAAGGACCACACCCTGTTCGCGAAAGCGGAAGGTCAGGTGAAGTTCGAAACCAAAGGCCCGCAGAACCGCAAGTTCGTAAGCATCGTTCCGGCTGCGTAAGCAGCGGCGATCCGGTTCTGTTGAACCTTGGGTTTGCCTGATATGCTGATTTAGTCAGTTCTCAGGTGAATCCGGAGCCCCGCAAAGCTTCCTTGAGGCTGCGGGGCTTTTTAGTTTATGCAAAGGCATTTGGCGTATGAAATTTGTAGACGAAGCCACCATCATTGTTGAAGCCGGTAAAGGCGGGCATGGTTGCCTGAGCTTCCGGCGGGAAAAGTACGTGCCAAAGGGTGGTCCCGACGGCGGTGACGGTGGGGATGGCGGTTCCGTCTATCTGGAGGCGGACAGCGCACTCAATACCCTGATTGATTACCGCTTTCAGCGTAAATACAAGGCCCAGAATGGTGAGCCGGGCGCTGGCCGTAACTGCACCGGTACCAAAGGCGAAGATCTGGTGCTGCCGGTGCCAGTTGGCACGACGGTGGTGGATATGGATACTCATGAAGTGCTGGGTGATCTGACCAAAGAAGGTCAGCGTCTGAAAGTGGCTCAGGGTGGTTTTCACGGCCTTGGCAATACCCGTTTCAAGTCGTCCGTTAATCGTGCTCCTCGTCAGACCTCCAAAGGGTCTGAGGGTGAGGCGCGTAATCTGCGTCTGGAGCTGAAGGTTCTGGCCGATGTCGGTTTGCTGGGTTTGCCCAATGCTGGCAAGTCTACGTTCATCCGGTCGGTTTCCGCCGCGCGCCCGAAGGTAGCGGATTATCCCTTCACCACCCTGGTACCGAATCTTGGTGTGGTCAGTGTGCAGGCTCATCAAAGCTTTGTTATCGCGGATATTCCTGGTCTGATTGAGGGGGCGGCCGAGGGTGCGGGGCTTGGTATTCGTTTCCTGAAGCACCTGGTCCGGACGCGCTTGTTGCTGCACCTGGTGGATGTTGCTCCTTATGACGGCTCGTCCCCGGCCGACGCGGTCAGGGCGATTGCCCACGAACTCGAAAAGTTCAGTGAAACGCTGGCCAGCCGTCCTCGTTGGCTGGTGCTGAACAAGGTCGATATGGTCGCCGAGAAAGATCGTGAGGCCCATTGTCAGGCCATTGTTGATGAGCTTGGCTGGGAGGGGCCTGTGTTCCGCATTTCCGCGCTGAGTGGTGAGGGCACCAAACCTCTGGTGCAGGCCGTGATGCGCTGGATTGAGGAACAGGCCGAGCAGGAAGCCGACAATCCCGATTTCGCTGAGCAGGAAGCCGCGCGCAGGCGTCGCATGGACGAAGAGGCCCGTCAGAAAATTGAGGCGGATCGTCAGGCCCGTAGAGCGGCCCGTAACGCAGATGATGACGACGACTTTGACGACGATGATTACGACGTTGAAGTGGTTTACGCACCGGAATAACTCACTAACGGAAGAGACTGTACCGCTATCATGAGTGAACGCCTTCAGCTTCGACAGGCCCGCCGCCTGGTGGTCAAGATCGGTAGTGCCTTGCTGACCAATGATGGCAAAGGTCTGGATGTGGCCGCGTTGGGGTTGTGGGTAGATCAGATCGCAGAGCTGATTGCCGAAGGGGTGGAGGTGGTGGTGGTGTCCTCCGGCTCGGTCGCCGAAGGCATGAGTCGCCTTGGTTGGACAGTTCGCCCCCAGCACTTGCACGAGTTGCAGGCTGCGGCTGCTGTGGGGCAGATGGGGCTTGTGCAGACCTGGGAGGCCCAGTTCAAGCGCCATGATATCCATACGGCGCAGATTCTGCTGACCCACGACGACCTCTCCGACCGCAAGCGTTACCTGAACGGCCGCAGTACCCTGCGTACGTTGCTGGATTACGGTGTGGTGCCGATCGTGAACGAGAACGATACGGTGGTGACCGACGAGATCCGCTTTGGTGATAACGACACCCTGGGTGCGCTGGTGGCTAATCTGATTGAGGCGGATGGTCTGATTATTCTGACCGATCAGGTGGGGTTGTTTAATAAAGACCCCCGCAAGCACGGCGATGCCGTGCTTGTGACCGAGCGCAGGGCGGAAGATCGCGAGCTGGATGCCATGGCCGGCGGTGGTGCCGGAGCGCTCGGGCGCGGTGGTATGCAGACCAAGCTGAGGGCGGCCCGGTTAGCGGCCCGCTCAGGCGCGTTTACGGTGATTGTTGGTGGCCGGATTGAGCATGTGATTGCCCGATTACGCCAGGGTGATGTGATTGGTACCTTGCTGTTGCCGGAGCAGGGGCGGCTGGCGGCCAGAAAGCAGTGGATTGCCAGTCACTTGCAAACCCGGGGCAAGCTCACGCTGGATGATGGTGCGGTGAAGGTGTTGCGCCAGGGTGGGCGGAGTCTGTTGCCGGTGGGTGTGAAGGCTGTGTCCGGGCAGTTCCGGAGGGGGGAGATGGTCTCCTGTGTCGATCTGACTGGCAAAGAAATCGCGCGGGGGCTGGTTAACTATGACGCTGATGAAGCCAGGGCCATCTCGGGTCGGTCCAGTGATCGCATTAATGATGTTCTGGGTTATGTGTCTGATGAGGAGATGATCCATCGGGATAATCTGGTGGTGGTTTGATCTTTTTCGCTTGATTCAGACACAAAAAAACCGGCTGATTAGCCGGTTTTTTTATTTCGCACAGAATCAGGCGCTTTTGAGGGCCTTGATTTTGGCGTTCAGACGGCTCTTGTGGCGAGCAATCTTGTTCTTGGCGAAGATGCCTTTGTTAACCATGCTGTCCATGATCGGCTGAGCTTCTTTCAGAGCAGCCTGTGCTTCATCGTGGTTGCCGGCCTTGATCTTGGCGTCGACCTTTTTCATGTAGGTGCGTGCCATGGAACGCAGGCTGGCGTTATGCTTGCGGTTTTTCTCGTTCTGACGAGCGCGCTTCTTGGCTTGCGGGGAATTTGCCACCGTAAAACTCCTGAAAATTCGTTGCTATAAAAAAGAAATTTTTACATCGCGGGCGCGCCAAAACCAGCGCGTCGAAATAAATGACGCGGAACTATGCCGCTGAATGCCCGAAATGTCAAGGCCGCCGCACGGTTCGTGCCTCGCCTGCAAAGCCCTGTGATACACTCCGGCATCGCAGCGCTGGGGCTGGCCGTGGGGCGTTACTCCGCCTTGTGGATTACCGAGATGGCCCGTAGCTTCCACTCAGGATTCTGGACGTCGAAATCATGTCTTCCGAACAACGAAAGCCACCCTCAACAGGGAAGTCAGAACCGCCCAGGGCGCCGGGATTGTTGAGATCGTCTGGCGTGGTCGGGATGATGACCATGCTGTCCCGGGTGTTGGGTCTGGTTCGGGATATGGTGATTGCCCGCTATTTTGGCGCGGGAGCGGGGGCTGACGCGTTTTTTGTGGCATTCAAGATTCCCAACTTCCTCCGGCGTCTGTTTGCCGAAGGTGCGTTTTCTCAGGCTTTTGTGCCGGTGTTGTCATCCTATCGGGAAACGCAGGATATTTCGCAAGTGAAACGCCTGGTAGACGCCGTGGCCGGTTCTCTGGGTTTGGTGCTTCTGGCGGTAACTCTTGTTGCGATGCTCGGCTCGCCGGTGCTGACCGCGGTGTTTGCGCCAGGATTTCTGGGTGACGACGTCAAGTTTGCGCTCACCAGCGAGATGCTGCGCATTACCTTTCCGTATCTGCTGTTGATATCCCTGACCGCCTTTGCGGGTGGCATTCTCAACAGTTATGACCGGTTTGCGGTGCCGGCCTTTACGCCGGTACTGCTGAACCTGGCCATGATTGCTGCGGCTATTTTCCTCACCCCGGTGATGGATGAGCCGGTGATGGCGCTGGCCTGGGGCGTGTTCATTGCCGGGGCCTTGCAGCTGTTTTTCCAGTTGCCGTTTCTGATGCGTTTGGGGTTATTGCCCAGGCCCAGGATTGATTACCGGCACGAAGGGGTAAGTCGTATTCTGAAGCTGATGGCGCCGGCGCTGTTCGGGGTTTCGGTCAGTCAGATCAATTTGTTGCTGGATACCGTGCTGGCCTCCTTCCTGCAAACCGGCAGCGTGTCCTGGCTTTACTATTCCGACCGTTTGTCGGAGTTGCCATTGGGGGTGTTCGGTATTGCGATCGCCACGGTGATTCTGCCCAGCCTGTCGCGTAAGCATGCGGCGGCCTCCGCGGACCAGTTTGCGGCTACTCTTGACTGGGCTGTGCGGGCGGTTCTGCTAATTGGTGTGCCGGCCGCCCTGGCGTTGGCTTTGCTGGCCGAGCCATTGATCGCCACTCTGTTCTACTACGGCGAAGTGACTGATCGCGACGTCGCGATGTCTGCACAAAGTCTGCGGGCCTATTCTGCGGGTTTGCTGGCATTCATGTTGATCAAGGTGCTGGCGCCAGGTTTTTTCGCCCGGGAAGATACCAAAACCCCGGTAAAGATTGGTGTGATCGCCATGGTCGCCAATATGGTGTTTAACCTGGCGCTGATTGTGCCGCTGGCCCATGCAGGGCTTGCGCTGGCGACGTCGCTTTCTGCCTGGCTCAACGGTTATCTGCTCTGGCGCGGACTCCGCAAGGAAGGCGCCTGGAAAAGCCAGTCGGGCTGGCCAAAGTTCCTGATGCAACTGGCGGTTGCGAACGGCGCACTGGCAGCGGTGATCCTCTGGCTGAATGTGCCGGTTGGCCAGTGGCTGGCCTTTACTGGCCTGCAGAGGGCCTCGGAAATGGCGATTCTGGTCGTGGCCGGGGTTTTCGCCTATTTTGTTGCGCTCGTCCTTGTGGGTGTCCGCGTGCGGCAATTCCGCCAGAAGTAAGGCGTTGTGATTTCTACCACGCCGGCTCCTGGGGTATAATCGCGCGTTTTCTCACCAGTGCGTCGCACGTTCGCGCCGGCGCACCGAAAGCCATTGGCAGCATTAGGGTTCGCAGTACATGCGTCTGATTCGAGGCCTGACCAATCTCAAACATATCGCGGGAAGTGCGGATTCTCCGCTGGCCGATGGGTGCGTGGCCACTATCGGCAACTTTGACGGCGTTCATCGGGGCCACAAGACCATCATCGATCAGGTCAAAGGCAAGGCTCGGGTACTCAACCTGCCGTCTGTGGTGATGATTTTTGAGCCTCAGCCCCAGGAGTTCTTCAAGGGGGCGGAAGCGCCTCCCCGGTTGATGCCGTTTCGCCAGAAATTTGAAGCTCTGCTTGGCGAAGGCGTAGATGTGGTGCTGTGCATCCGCTTTGACGAAACCTTCCGCAACTATTCCGGCATGGGCTTTATCGAAGACGTGCTGATCAACGGCCTTGGCGTTCGTCACCTGGTTGTGGGCGACGACTTCCGCTTCGGCTGCGACCGGGCCGGAGACTTCAAGCTGCTGCAAAGCGTGGGGCAGGAACGGGGCTTCACAGTTGAGAATACCCGCACTGTTATGGTGGACGGCGAGCGGGTGAGTAGCACCCGGGTGCGCAACGCCCTGAATGTGAACGGACTTGAGGAAGCCGAGCGACTGCTGGGGCACCCATACCGGATCCATGGGCGGGTGGTATATGGCCGGCAGCTGGGCCGGCAGATCGGCGCGCCCACCGCCAATATCCTGCTGCATCAGATGCCGGCGCTGAGAGGGGTTTACGTGGTGAGGGCCCGGCTTGATACCGGGGAATGGCGTGATGGCGTGGCGAACATCGGCCTGCGTCCCACGGTAGATGGCAAGCGACCATCGCTGGAAGTGCACCTGTTTGACTTTGCTGGCACACTTTATGGCCAGCACCTGGAAGTCGTGTTCCGCCATGGCCTGCGGGACGAAGTGAAATTCGACTCTGTTGACGAACTTCGGCAACAGATCGCCCGGGATTTTGACCATGCCCGGGCCTGGTTGGCGGAGAACCCCGCCACCCCGGAAACCTGATTCAACTGACCAACCAAGAGTACGCACACAGACATGAGCGACTACAAGCATACCCTGAATCTGCCGGAAACCGCGTTCCCCATGCGCGGTAACCTGGCCAAGCGCGAGCCGGACATGCTCAAGCACTGGCAGGACCTGAACGTTTACGGCAATCTGCGCAAGCAGCGCCAAGGTCGTGAGAAGTTCATCCTGCACGATGGCCCTCCCTACGCTAACGGCAGCATTCACATCGGGCATGCGGTCAACAAGATCCTGAAAGACATGATCGTGAAATCCCGCAGTTTCATGGGCTACGACGCACCCTACGTGCCGGGCTGGGATTGCCACGGTCTGCCTATCGAGCACAAGGTTGAGCAGGAAATCGGCAAGGCCGGCGTAAAGGTGGACTACAAAACCTTCCGCCAGGCCTGCCGAGACTACGCCACCAAACAGATCGAAGGTCAGAAGGCCGACTTTATCCGCCTGGGCGTGATGGGTGAGTGGGACAAGCCCTATCTGACCATGGATCCGAAAGTGGAGGCAGGCATTGTCCGGGCGTTGGGCAAGATCGTCGCCAAGGGCCACCTGGTGCGGGGCTTCAAGCCGGTTTACTGGAGTGTGGTTGGTCAGTCCGCACTGGCAGAAGCCGAAGTTGAATACCAGGACAAAACTTCAACCCAGATTGACGTGCGCTTCACTGTCGTGGATCAGGACGCCGTACTGAAAACCTTCGGAACCAGCGAAGGTGAGGGCGATGTATCCCTGGTGATCTGGACCACGACTCCCTGGACGATTCCCGCCAACCAGGCGGTGTCCATCGGTGCCGATATTGAATACGCACTGGTACAGTTAGATGTCGGCCACGGCGCTGAGCGAATGATTTTGGCCACGGACATGGTGCAGGGCATCATGGCTCGCTGGGGTGTGGAAGACTACAAAGTGCTGGCCAACGTCTCCGGTTCCGCACTGGAAAACCAGTTGCTGCAACATCCGGTGTACGACAAGCAAGTGCCTGTGCTGCTGGGTGACCACGTTTCCCTGGACGCCGGTACCGGTGCAGTACACACAGCGCCTGACCATGGTATGGAAGACTTCGTGGTGGGTAAGGAATACGGCATTGGCACCCTCAACCTGGTGAAAGCCGACGGCACCTATACCGACGCGGCCGGCGAATTCGCTGGTGTGCACGTATACAAGGCCGATGAGCCGGTATGCGCCGCGCTGGAACGCGAAGGCAAGCTGGTACGCTCGGAAAAATTCCGCCACAGCTACCCGCACTGCTGGCGCACCAAGACCCCGCTGATCTACAGGGCTACGCCCCAGTGGTTCATCAGCATGGACAAGCTTAACCTGCGCGCCGATGCCCTGGAAGCCATCAAAGGCGTGCGCTGGGTGCCGGCCTGGGGCCAGAATCGCATCGAGGCCATGTTCGAGCAGAGCCCGGACTGGTGTATTTCCCGTCAGCGCACGTGGGGCGTGCCGATCACCCTGTTTATCCATAAGGAAACCCAGGAGCTGCACCCGAACACCCAGGAGCTGATCGAGAAAGTCGCCCAGGCGGTGGAAACCGGCGGCATCGATGCCTGGTACGACATTGACCAGAACGAACTGCTGGGCGCCGATGCTGACCAGTACGAAAAAGTGCTGGATACCCTGGACGTCTGGTTTGACTCGGGTGTCACCCATGACTCTGTATTGCGGGTACGTGAAGAATTGGGCCAGTTCCCGGCCGATATGTACCTGGAAGGCTCTGACCAGCATCGTGGCTGGTTCCAGTCATCCCTGAAAACCTCCATTGCCATGAATGGCGTGGCGCCGTACAAACAGGTGCTCACTCACGGTTTCACTGTGGATGCCAAGGGCTACAAGATGTCCAAGTCCCTGGGTAACGTTATCGCCCCACAGGAAGTCATGAACGAGCTGGGTGCAGACATCCTGCGTTTGT
The DNA here is from genome assembly GCF_002420325.1 of Marinobacter sp. UBA5687. NCBI lineage: Bacteria > Pseudomonadati > Pseudomonadota > Gammaproteobacteria > Pseudomonadales > Marinobacteraceae > Marinobacter > Marinobacter sp. UBA5687. The sequence goes on along the minus strand of NZ_DIHV01000135.1, from coordinate 14,844 downwards.
GGGTCTCTGCCACCGACTACAGCGGTGAGATGAGCGTTTCCAAGGATATCCTGCGCCAGACTGCAGACGGCTATCGCCGTATCCGCAACACTGCACGCTTCCTGTTGAGCAACCTGACCGGGTTTGATCCGGACCAGCATATGGTCGCGCCGGAAGACATGATCGCCCTGGACCGCTGGATGGTCGACCGTGCCCTGCAGCTCCAGAACGAATTGCACGAAGACTACGGCAACTATGCCTTCCTTCGGATCTACCAGAAGGTGTACAACTTCTGTGAAGCCACTCTGGGTGGCTTCTACCTGGACATCATCAAGGACCGCCAGTACACCACCCAGGCCGACAGCCTGGCGCGACGTTCCTGCCAGACCGCGCTCTATCATGTAGCCGAAGCCCTGGTGCGCTGGATTGCGCCAATCCTGAGCTTCACCGCTGATGAAATCTGGCAGCACCTGCCGGGTAAGCGCGGCGACACCGTGTTCTACGAAACCTGGTACGAGGGCTTGACTGCACTGCCTGAAGGCTTCGAGTTAGGCCGTGACTACTGGCGTGAAATCTACGCGGTGAAAGAGGCGGTCAACAAGTGCCTGGAAGAAGCCCGTGCCCGTAGTGAAATCAAAGGCTCGTTGAGCGCGGAAGTGACTCTGTACTGCGAAGGCCAACTGGCTGAGCGCCTGAATCATCTGGGGGAAGAGCTGCGCTTTGTGCTGATTACCTCTGAAGCCACCGTCAGGCCGGTGAGCGAAGCGGCCGGCGTAGAGCAAACCAACCTGGAAGGTCTGCTGGTGAAAGTGACCCCGGCGACTCACGCCAAGTGCGAACGCTGCTGGCACCACCGTGAAGACGTGGGGCAGAACGAGCAGTACAGCGATCTGTGTGGCCGTTGCGTGACCAATGTGGAAGGCCCGGGTGAAACCCGTGCATACGCCTGATGGACGCGGTCATGACTGAGGGTAGGGCAGGCAGCAAGCTGAAGTGGTTGTGGCTGGCAGTGCTGGTGGTCGCCATCGACCTGGGCACCAAGGCCATGGCCACAGCCATGCTCACCTACGGTAACCCGGTACCGGTAGTGCCCAGCTTCAACCTGACCCTGCTGCACAACACCGGCGCCGCGTTCAGCTTCCTGGCCGATGCCGCCGGCTGGCAGCGCTGGTTCTTCGTGACCCTGGCGGTTGTGGTCAGTGTGGTGCTGGTGGGCTGGCTGAGAAAACTCAAAGCCGATGAAACCTGGACCGCGATTGCCATCGTATTGATCCTTGGTGGCGCCATCGGCAACGTATACGACCGGGTGGTGCATGGTTACGTGGTGGACTTCCTGCATTTCTACTGGCAGGACTGGCATTTCCCGGCCTTTAACCTGGCCGACACCGCCATCACCATTGGTGCTGCCATGATGATCATCGATGCATTCCGTAAACCCGCTGGTGCCAGCGGCGATGCTGACAGGAGCAACTGAACCCCATGAAAGAACTGCCCATCGACAAGGGAACCCGCGTGAAACTGCACTTCGCCCTGAAGTTTGAAGATGGCGAAACTGTGGATACCACCTTCGACAAAGAGCCGGCTACCCTGGAAATCGGCGACGAAAACCTGCCGGAAAACTTTGAAGCCTACCTGGTGGGTCTGAAAGCCGGTGACCACAAAACCTTCGAAGTTCCCCCGGAAAAAGCCTTCGGCCAGCATAACCCCAGCAACGTGCAGACTTTCAAGCGCCACGAATTCAGTGCCGACATGGTGCTGGAGCCCGGCGTGGTGGTGTCCTTCGCCGACGCGCGCCAGCAGGAACTGCCCGGTGTGGTTAAGCGGGTGGAAGGTGACCAGGTGGATGTGGACTTTAATCACCCGCTGGCAGGGCATACACTGCAGTTTGAAGTGCAGATTATCGACGTTGAACCAGCAGGGCCGACACACTGATTATGCAAATCCGACTCGCTAACCCCCGTGGCTTCTGTGCCGGCGTAGACCGCGCCATAGAAATCGTAAATCGCGCGCTGGACGTGTTCGGAGCGCCCATCTACGTACGCCACGAAGTGGTTCACAACAAATTCGTGGTAGACAACCTGCGTAACAGGGGCGCGATCTTTGTCGACGAGTTGGACGAAGTGCCTGACGATAAACTGGTGATCTTCAGTGCCCACGGTGTGTCTCAGGCCGTACAGAATGAAGCGGCCCGCCGAGGCCTGAAAGTGTTCGACGCCACCTGCCCGCTGGTCACCAAAGTACATATGGAAGTGATGCGCTACAGCCGCGACGGCCGCGAGTGCATCCTGATTGGCCACCATGGTCACCCGGAAGTAGAAGGCACCATGGGCCAATACGACCACAGCAACGGTGGCGACATTTACCTGGTCGAAGACGAAGCCGACGTGCAGAAGCTGGAAGTGAGAGATCCAGGCCGCTTGTCCTTCGTTACCCAGACTACCCTCTCCATGGACGATACCGCACGGGTAATCGACGCCCTGCGCGCCAAATTCCCGGAAATCGAAGGTCCCCGCAAAGACGACATCTGCTATGCCACCCAGAATCGGCAGGATGCCGTCAAACAACTGGCCGGTGACTGCGACATCATGCTGGTTGTGGGCTCCCCCAACAGCTCCAATTCCAACCGCCTGCGGGAACTGGCTGAACGCATGGGGACGCCTGCTTACCTGATTGATGAGGCTGCCCAGATAGAGCCGCAATGGCTTGAGGGCAAGAAGGCCGTAGGAGTCACTGCTGGAGCGTCGGCTCCGGAGGTGCTGGTTGCCGACGTGATTGCCCGACTCAAGGAGTTGGGCGGGGAAGAACCGGAGGAAGTCTCAGGCCGGGAGGAGAACATTGTCTTCTCGATGCCGAAAGAACTGAGGATTGACGCCCTTCAAATCGACTGAACCTGAAGGGCTATCAATTCTTTTGATGTTACCAGCAGCCCGCCTGGGCTGCGCCTCTGACGCCTTCATCGTTCAGCGTCAGCGTGCCGCAATCATCATTGGCTTGAGCACCCGTGGGGACCGCCTGCAGAGTATAGGTGTCTCGCGTCGCGTTCACGGAAAAGCTGATGTTATAAAACGCTGTGCCTGTTTGCGGCGATTGCGTGAAGGGCAATACTGGATTATTGCCACCATCTCTGTAGTCAAAGCCGTTTGAGTAGCGTCTTTCCATCCACTGGGCCAGTTCCAACAGGTCTGCCTGGGCTGTGGTTCGTCGGGTTTGTTCCACCTGGTTCTGGTAGAGCGGCAGGGCTATTGCAGCTATGATCGCGATGATTGCAACCGCGATCATGAGCTCGACCAATGTGAAACCGGCATTCGATTGAATCTTCAAGGTAATAGATCCTTACTCTGGAATGTGTTTTGGCGGATCAATCGCGTATAACGCTGAGACCCACCGCCACTGTTGGCCCCGAGCCGCCCGCAGTATCGGGCGACAGTTCCAGTCTGATGGAGTCTCCTGGCTGAATTTGCTGCAGCACCTGTTCTCGTGACCAGACGGTATTCCTGAACTGGACGAGTCTGTCGAGCGTGAAGGACTCATCATCGACGATCAGGATGGATTCCTCAGCGTGGATGGCGTTTATGGCCCCCTCGTAAAAACGATCATTTGTATTCATAGGTGTGCCGTCAGCGATCTCCTCCTGAGCCTGAAGGCCGGAAGAAATGGATATCGCGACCAATAGGGCGCCTAAACTGCCTAGGGTTTTCTTGTTGATTCGGCGAACGCCGAGAAGCTTGAACGGATTCTTCATGGTCAATCCCGTTTCTAGGTTGAGTCAGTTTTGGGACCAGCTTCTTAACGAAGCTGCTCCCAGGTCTGTCTTCCGATGTTTGTGTCGAGCGATCTGGCGCATAAGCCATCCTCGCATGGATCGCCGGGTGACAACTGAGTCGGGTCCAGCCCCGGAATGACGATCTCCGCGTCACCGTCGGACGTGGCTATGGTCCGGTTTTCGCCACCATACCCAACCTGGATACCACTGGGCGCATACCCCCCGGTAATATCGCCGGTATTGAATTTACCGTCGCTGTTCAGGTCGAAAACTGCCGTGTCTGAGGGCGCACCTGTGCTCAGCCTGAGGTCCATCAGAAACCCTGTTCGTCCGCTGCCACAGGGGTCGCGGTCTGGAATAACGGTCGTGAAACGCACCCGATCCGGGTTAACACCAAATGGGAAGGTGGCACGACTGATCACCCGTTCGCCTACCTTATTCCCGTTATAAGCCAGATCCAGGTACCAGCCACTTTGGGTTGTCAGGCTGTTGCCGGAGGTGTCTCGGACAATGAAGCTATTGGATCCATTTCCGGATGCCTTGCTGACACTGATACTTTCCTGTTTGGTGATGGTTTGCTCCAGCAGGTCTGAGCGCGCTAATCCGCTCTTGTTCAAATCATCCTTGATGGCATAAAGCGACTGAATATCGTAGTCACCTTCGTCCCCGCTGCGGAGGAAACTACCGGTGCCGAAGGCGACAACCAGTTCATCGCTGTCGTTTGGATTAAGCGCCACGCGCGGGGCCACAGTGATCGGCTGGCTATTTCCCGCTGGACTTTGCGCTGTAAATACCTTGGTCGCGGACCAATTAGACACTCGCCCTGTCAGGTCAAACCTCCAGAGGTTGCCCAACAGGTCTCCACCGTAGGCATAACGGGTTACCGGGTCGGTTTCAGGAAAGCTGGTTACTGTCACTGATGCCAGTCCATTGGGGCTGGTGGCAGAGCCTGCTCCAGTCTGTATTTCTTTGATCAGGGTACCGGTCTCAAGATCCACAACGAACAAGCTCGATTGCCCGCTGTCGCCATTGTAGCCATTGCCGAACAGGGCCACCCAGGTGCCATCGCCCAGCCGGGAAATCTGCGGATCGGTTACGCCATAGCCCAGGTTCGGGTGTGAAAACTCCCATAGAACGTCATCCGATGGAGAGAAAGAACCCGGGTTGGTGACATCAAGTGCGAAAACGGTTTTTCCACCGATGCCCATGCCTCCCAGCAGCACCGTGCGCCAGGACTGCGTCCCGCCGCCAGACTTGTCGATGTAGGCGTCCTGGACACGGGGTGTGCCATCCATGAAATATTTATGGGTGTAGTTGGGCTGCATCAGCTCAGAGATTCGTGCGTAGGTTTTTGACCCCGAGGGCAGCAATAGCTCGGAGGGGATGTAACCAAACAACTCTTCCCCGGTTTCGCTATTGAACGCATGGAGTATGCCGTCGTTTGCGGGTACGTAGAGCGCATCGACACGGTTTTGATACGAGGACGTGGACCTGAAATTCCGGTAAGCGACCCCCTCAGGGTCCGGGAGCCGGGCGAAACCATAGTTGGTTTTACCCACGAACTGAGGGTTGGCATTGATGATATCGCCCATCAGGCGCAAAACGCTGGCGCCACCGTCGTCCTGAACCAGCCGGTCTCTTAACGTCGGGTGGGCATTGTTATCCCCATGGAGCCATGCAATTCGATTGTGCCCAAGGTTGTCCTGGGTGGAGTTGAGCGTAGGGTCGGCGTTCAGAGCATTCTGCTGTGCCGTCGACAGATTCGACAGCGAGCTGGCCGATGCAAACTCCAGCTCAACCCCGGCACTGCCATTGTGGGTAATCAGCTTGCGCGCCTGCGGTTGAGTGCTGGCGAGGACTTCTTCAGCATTCCAGGCTTCTGAGCCTTGATCAAAATTGAAGGCGGTTAACGTTCCAGACCAGTCCTGACTCCTGAATCCAGCGAAGAAACCCAGGGAATCGGTGCGGAGCACTGCTGAACTCACTGCTGCCGAGGATGCAGAGGTTTCAGAACGTGCAATGACATCGCCCAGGAAGCCCTGGATTTCAGTGGTGAATTCGGTTGGATTCTGGGCGCTGGCATAACCGCCCCGGCCGTTAATGGCTGCGTGTAGCAGATCATCGATATTATCCGGGCTTTGGTCGGCGCCGGGCTCTGGCCAGTTAATGGTGATATTTTTGCTCGAGTCCAGTGCGGCCAGCGCGTCGGCTTCCTTGATGTCGCCGGTCACACCCAGGCCGATGGTAAACGTGGTCATGTGCTGCCAGAAGGCCGGATCTGTCGAAGAAACCGGCACTTTATTGGCCAGGTCCGTTCTCAAATCGGTCTTCCAGTATTTCATTGCCACGTCTGCGAGAGTGTTGGAATAGCTGTCCGAAAACGGCGACACCGCCTGGTAGGTGAAGTTTTTACCGTTGGGGTCGGGATTGTTGTAGGTGGGGCCACCGGTTCCATCCGCATTGCCTACCTGCGGACTGCTGCCGTTCCAGATACCATCGGTCATCAGGATTGAGAAACTCTGCCGACATTCAATGTGGGAGGTGTTGTCATTGGTGCCGGGCACTTCACCCCATGGACCACGGTTGTCGGTTCGGGAATAGTACTGACCCACGTCCTTGAGCGCGGTCCGCAACGGGGTGCCGCCATTGATGCTCTTACCGTGCAGCCAGGTCAGGAAGGTTTGTCGGCGTGCCGCTGTGTACGGACGCACCCCGCTCACCAGCGTGTCAGTATTAACACCATCAATGGTTCTTCCGTTGACGTTGATCGCGCCATAGCCAACTCTAATGTTCTCGGGGAGGTCGAAGAAGGCTTCAGTGATACCGGATTTTGCGGCCAATGCCCGGGTGCTGTAATAGGAAAACCAGTTGGCATAGTTCTGTTTTTCCTCGGCGGAGGCATTGTTTAGCAATACGGCTGTATAACAACTGTTTTGCCTGGGGTTGCTGTCACAACTCGTTGAGGAGTTGAACTGCATATAGAAGCCTTGCTCGATGCTGCCAATCTGGTCAAACCGAATATCATTGCGCAGGTCGTCCGTACCCTCTGATTGATCAAAACCGTTGACCCAGGCGTTGGTGTAGGACGAGTTCGGATACCGGCTACTGCCATCTGGCTTGTAGGGCGGCGTGTAGGTCACCGACGGGTCATAATAGATTTTATTGACGTGGCTGGAGTAGTAATAGTTGTTGCCCGCTCGCCCGCTCAAATCGTCTGGCATAAAACGCCAGCCCATGGAGCCCGAGTCGTCAAAAATGAAAACCAGGTTGGGATCCACTGATTCCTTCAGAAACAGTGGCACTTGTGACAGGTTTACCTGAGCGATCGCTGATTGTGCGGTCAGGATAGAAAACGCCGCACTGACACCGAAGGTGGTCAGCTTTGACAGCTTTCTCGACTGTAGCCGTTTGCGGAAGATTTTTTTCATAACTGGCTCTCCGGATGGAATGAGCAATCCTAATCTGATGTTCGTTTATGGTTTTCTTTATCACTGAGGCGGTAGCAGAACGGTTGACTGCAGAACCGTCACTGCCTCGGCACTGCCGCCTTGGGCTCGGGCAGTTGTCATATACCTCTCAAAGCAGGGTTGGCCCGGTTCAATCGGGCAGACATCGGCCAGTCGGGCAATGTGGTAAATCGGCTGTGCGCTGACATCCGGGCCGGCATTACCAACGCCCAGGCGAGTTGGATTGGTGCCATCCCAGAGCCACGGGGTCGCAATCAGCGGCTCATCGAAAGCCGTGAGGCGTGTCGGCAGACTGTTCAGAATATCGTCTTCTGCCTGTCGCAGGGCTGCTTCGGATGCCTGAAACGAAAGAGCTCCATCATGGGCGTTGCTGGCCATCCGTTCCTGCATGATGGATCCCTGCATGCCTCCGATAGCCAGCAGGGATATCAACAGCAGCATGACCAGGGCAATGATCAGGGTGGCGCCTTGCTGTTGTCCAGGAAACTGGCCATTCGCGAGCGGATAACCTGGGGAGACTGCGTCAATCATTGCATTCTACCTCTGATGGTGGTGGTGCCGACGGAAACCAGTCGAACTCGTCTGTCACCGTTGTTGGCCTGGGACACTTCGCTGCCCAGGACGTCAAACAACCGATCGTTTTCTTCATCAAGCACCTCGTCCCGACTGCGGGTGATTACCGCAAATCGGACGCTTGAAACCGAATCCCAGTTAGCCACGAGGTTGGCGGGAACATAATCGTCTGCGGCTTCGTCTCCAACCGTGTCGACGCCATACAGGAGTTGCAGCGTCTCGACCCCTGACACGAGTTCCTGTGGGGGTTCTAACGGTGTCATCAGTCGTCTGAACAGGGCGGGTTCTCCGTTGGTGCCCTGACCGATGTAGTAAGCCATAGAGGTAAATTCATACACGCGTGTTTCAGAGTCATATGCCAGGTTGAAATTGTTGCCATTATTGCCTGGTATGACATTGCCGCCTGCCATGGTCACTGAGCTCGAGTTGAAGTTGTTGCTCTTTTGAAACAACTCGCCTTCAGAACAGTCTCCCAGTGTTGCCAGTACGATCCGGTTGACGGGCACCTCGGAGTTATCAACGAGGTTGATGCTGTTGCCGTTCTGAGGGTTCGCTGCGTTTACAGGCACGCTCAGGGGGGTGAGGGCGTTTATAACGACCACGTCTGAATTGGCCAGTACCGAGCCGGCCAACTGGGCCGGCAGCTGCGCGCCAGCATTACCAGAGGACCAACTGCCCGCCCCCGGTGTGTTCAGAGCGGCGGGAAGGGTAACGCTGTCGCTGGGTCCTGTGCCGTTGAAATCCCAGCCCTGGACGGGCCGCCCCAATGGCATCAGCAGGCCACCATTCAATCGATTATCGACAACCTGGTCCAGCGGCCGGCCCATCTCTGCGAGGCAGCCAAAGCTGCCTGCGGACCGGAAATCCGGGGCGAGGATCGCAGACACAAAGCGTGCGCTCTCTTGTGCATGGGCAAGTCCCTGGGTTTGGCGATACGTTTCGTTTCCGCTCAGATAAATCTGTGTGACGCCAAGCGTCAACAGCAGGCCCAGTGCAACTGCAATCAGCAACTCCACGAGTGAAAGTCCGCGCTGGGATTGCCAACGGGGAGCGGAAGCGTGAGCTCTTGCTTGGATAGTGTGCGCCATCAGATCTGAGTCCTCACCACTACGGGGTTCATTGCCTGGTCGTTTTGATCCCAGTCGATCGTCACAGTGACCGTGTTGTTGAGGCCGTCAATGACAACTGTGCGTTCTGCATCCGGGAGCAGGCAAGCCAGGTTGTTTTCCCAGGTTGCCAGATCATTTGCAGCTACACTCCCGTTTGCCGGGACGAAGGATGTGTCGCAGGCGCCGCCATCAGCGCCTTGGGCATCGCCTTGAGCCAGTGCGTAGCCGGCGATGTTATCCGGATTGGCTCGAATTCGGTCAAGCAGATCCTCCGCCAGCAGAACCGCCTGGCTGCGGCTTTGCGATTGCGTGTTCATCTGCAGGGAGACCACCTGTGTCGATGCGACGCCCAGAATCCCGATACCGAGAATCAGGACGGTGACCAGTATCTCAATGAGTCCGATACCTGCCTGGCGGGTCAGAGCCATGGGGCTGTGCGAATTAACTGTGTGATTTAGGGAATTGATCGTCACGGGCATACTCCGTCTTCCACTTCAGTTCGCCCTACCGGACTGATTCGAATAGTCCGAAACCGTATATCCCCGGCAGCGCAGCCAACGGGAGCGACCGTAAATGTCTGGGCTGCCTGCGGTACCAGAAAACCTCGGCGGTCAAACACGATGTCGGCCGCTGATTCGGTATACGTCAGATTGCCGGGAGCCTCAAAAACACGAATCTGGTTGTTTGTGCAATCACCGGCAGCACCGCCCTCATGGACGCACCAGCCACTGTCGAGCCCGCCATCGGTGCTGAGGGTCACGTTCTCGCCACGCTTGATAGCTTCCGATCTGGCCAGCTTGATGGATGAAACAAGCAGGTTGGTACCTGATACCAGTCGGTTGTTATCGATTAACCTGCCAAATCCCGGAATGGCGATGGTTGCGACAAGCGCGAGAATGACCATCGTCACCATGAGCTCAATTAGCGTAAAACCCGCAGTTCTGTTCCTCATATGCCATCCTGCCCATTAATACAGTCTCAATTACAGCAGAATGAGTCTTACAGTCCATGAGTCTTGCGATAAAAGGTAGTTGTCAGGGAATGAGCGGTACGAGCGTCTGATAAAATGAGACCTCGTACCTGCTATCCCGGTGTGCGATCAGGAACAGACCACGGTGGTGCCCCACGGTAACCTGATGGTTCCGTCCCGGTCTTCGTCATCGAGGCTGCGTAGACGTCCGCCGATATTCAGGGCCAGGTAGCTCATTCTGATATCGTTTGGCTGGGTTCCGGAGCACACCACTATGCTCCCCATTGTGCCGCGGCTCATTCCGGTTGAAGCGAACTGGAAGTAGCCCCGGCCGGCGGTTCGAGTATGGAGTCTCGCCTGGTTGTCGTTGAGGTGGAAAACCTGATGGCTACGCCCATTATCCGGACGCTTGTCGTTGTCGGCGTCAAGGAACACGTGAACCGGTCGGTTCCAGTCGTCGATGCAGGATTGCGCCGGTGTAAGTGGGCATACCGTGATCACTGTCCTGCGGGTGACGGCCAGTGAGCGGGCACTGGCAAACATGCGATGGATCTGATTGACTGTATCCGTGTGGCGCGTTGAGGTGATCAGTTGGGGCCAGGAGACACTGGCCAAGGTAGCCAGAATGGCCATGATAGATAGCGTAAGGGTCAGCTCTATAAGCGTAAACCCGCCACTGCGTATTGTGTAACGCATAGCGAACGTCCTTGTCTGAGGTTATCTGATGAGCTCTGTACATCCTGTTCAGAGCCTGTCAATCCTAACCCAGGCCGCTGGCTTGATTCTAAGTACTGAGTCTACTTCTGGATTACTCCATCCCCAGTTTCTTCAACCGATACCTCAAGGCCCGAAAGCTGATCCCCAGTCTCTTGGCCGCCGCTGTTTTATTCCACCGTGTCGCTTCCAGTGCTTTTTCAATGGCCTGTCTCTCGATGCTTTCCAGATAGCCCTCAAGATCGATCTCACCCTCAGGCACCGGAGCTGCGGCAGCATCCGTTTCTGACTCCGTCTCTCTGGTCGCGGAGGCGGAGCCCGCTGGCACGACACCGCCGCCAAGATGCAGATCTCCGGCATCAATCAGGTCTTCATCGCACAGGGTAAAAGCGCGTTCCAGGATGTTCTCCAGTTCACGAACGTTACCGGGAAACTCGTAGCCTTTGAGTCGTTCGATGGCGGCCGCGGTGAGTTTGGCCGGGTCGCACTCGTATTCCCGCGCTATGCGTTGGAGAATGTGCTCGGCCAGCAGGGGGATATCCTCGGCGCGCTCGCGCAGCGGCGGAACGGCCAGTTCGATGACGTTGATCCGGTAGAACAGATCCTGGCGGAAGTCGCCTTCCTGCACCAGTTCCGGGAGGTTTTTGTGGGTGGCGCTGAGCACCCGGATGTCCACTGGCACTTCTTTGGTGTCACCGACCGGGCGAACGGCTTTCTCCTGGATAGCCCGCAGCAGTTTTACCTGCATGGCCAGGGGCAGGTCGGCCACTTCGTCCAGAAACAGGGTGCCACCATCGGCGGAGCGGAACAGGCCCTGCTTGTTCTCGACGGCTCCGGTGAAACTGCCCTTCTTGTGGCCAAAGAACTCGCTTTCCATCAACTCCGAGGGGATGGCTCCACAGTTCACGGCGACAAAGGGGCCGTCACTTCTGGGCCCTTGCAGATGAATCATGCGGGCAACCAGCTCCTTGCCGCTGCCGGATTCGCCGCTGATAAACACCGGTGCCTGGCTTCGGGCGAGCTTTTTTGTCTGTGTGCGCAGTTTCCGGATTTGCGGCGAGTCGCCCAGAAGCAGGCCGGGCTCATCGGACTCGGCGGTTTCGCGGGCTTTGGGTTCGGACAGCTTCAGAGCGCTGTTGACGAGTTCCCGCAGGCGGGGCAGCTCCACGGGCTTGGATACGAAGTCAAAAGCGCCGGCTTTGAGCGATTCGATAGCCGTGTCCATGCTGCCATAGGCGGTGATCACTGCAACGGGGGTGCAGGGAGTGTGTTGCTGAATCCAGTGAACAAGCTCTATACCATTGCCGTCGGGCAGGTTCATATCTGTCAGGCAGAGCTGGGGATTGTGCTGCTGCAGTAGTTCCCTGGCGCTGGCCAGATCGGGGGCAGTGTAGGTAGTAATGCCCATCCGGGTGAGGGTGATTTCCAGTAGATCCCGGATATCCGGCTCGTCGTCAACAATCAGCGCTGTCTGTGTAGTCATTCTGTGTCTTCGGTTCCCTGTTGAATTCAAACGCCCGATGGCCAGCTGGTCAGATCATTCGCCCGGGGTGAGCAAACGTTATGCGGAATCGGCACCCCGGCTGTCCGTCATCGACCAGCGACAGGTGTGCCTGGTTAGCTTCGCATAACTCCCTGGCCAGGTAGAGGCCAAGCCCGGTTCCGCTTTTATCCGTAGTGAAAAAGGGCTCGAATACGGAATGCCGATGCTCGGCACTGATGCCCGGGCCAAAATCCCGAACGTCTACGTAAGCCCGTTTGCCATCGGCCGTGGCGCCCGCAATTAATTGTATCCTGTTTTGCCCGGTCTGCTGTTTGCTGTACCGCAAACCATTGTCGCACAGATTCACCATCACCTGCTCAATCTGGCTCTTGTCGAAACGAGCCTGTGGAATCTCCTCGCTGATATTCAATTCGATCGTGGTGGCCGTTTCCCCATTCACCGTCTGCACGAAATCATCCCGGAACTCGCGAAGCCATTGGCCGACATCTATCAGCTCGGAATTTGCGGTCCGGCGGCGAGAGAGGTCCAGTACATTCTCGATGATGCCATTCACCCGTCGGGAGTGACGGCGAATGATATCGAGCATGCGAAGATCCCCCTCATCCAGGCTGGGGGATTCTTCCATTAACTGGGCTGCGTGGCTGATGGCGCCGAGAGGATTCCGGATTTCGTGAGCGATGCCAGCCGTTAATCGTCCTAGGGACGCCAGCTTCATCTGTTGGGCCTGCTGGGTCACTTTACTCATGTCTTCAATAAACACCAGAATCTGGTCGCCCCGTTCCTGGTCCAGTTGCGTGAAGTTGGCCTGCAAAAGCGGTGAGGTAGACGACGCCTGAAAGGGTTCAATCCGCATGTTGGGGTTTTTCAGCCAGCTTTCGAGCCCCTGCCTGAGCGGTTTAGGCAGTAGCCGTGCACGGGGCTCCAGATCTTCTCCATCGGCGCTCACACCGAACAGCAGTTCTTCAGCAGCGGCATTGGCAAGCCGGATCTGGCCGAAGCGATCAAGTACCAGGATGCCGGTGCGCATACGCTGGATGATCTGCTGGTTGATCTGCTCCAGTTCCTGAATGCTTCTTGCCCGGCTGCTCGCCAGCGCTTCGCTTCGAATCATTCTTTTTGAAATGCTCTGCAGGACGAAGGCAGCGGCAAAGTAGAGTATGCCCAGGGAGCCTGCTCGGACGATGTCATCGGCGGTTTCATTGATAGCCAGAACGGCCCAGCCGGAAATGCCCAGCGAACAGATGGCAGCGAGTGCTGCGTAGAACGTGCCGACCCGACTGGGTGTGAGAATGTTGCCAGCCGCCACCGAAATGATCACGAGGTTGGCCAGGCCATTGGTGATGCCGGTGCTTGCCAGCAAGAGCCCATGCATCACCAGTATGTCGATCAGAATGGAGAGCGTGATATGCCTCTGCCGTGGCTGAAAGCCGGCAAGCAGGAGCAGTGCGGTAAAGCCAATGATTGCCAGGTAGGTAACCACACCCGCCTGGTAGTACTCCAGCCAGCGGAACTTGCTGTCGGTGGTGAATGGATCGAAGAGCAGCAAGCCCAGCAGCATCAGGCTGATGACCACGCGATAATGATTGTAGATCCGGAACAGCCTTCCCTGTTGCTGCTTGGCCGGCGGCCCGAAAGCAGAGCGCTTGCTGTGTTTGTCGGCAGTGTCTTGAGCCATGGAGCGAGTCATCTGTCTGTGTGCGGGAGAAATCTTTGTTGTTGACGGGTTATAATAGCCTTTTAACGGCAACAAGTTACAGGAGCCAGTCCATGCCGGAAGCCGGTCAAACATCCGAGAGCCAGAACGCCGCCAGAAAACTCCGCGTTGTTATGGCGCAACTGGATTTCCTGGTTGGAGATATTCCGGGCAATACCGATCTGATTCTGGAGGCAACCCAGCGGGCCTGGGCGGAGCTTCAGGCCGATATCGTTGTCTTTCCGGAGCTGTGCCTGACCGGCTACCCGCCGGAGGATCTCCTGTTGCGCCCAAGTCTGGACCTTCGCGTGCGCGAAGCACTGGAAAAGCTGCAAAGTGCGGCACTGCCTCCGGCGATGGTCATCGGGGCTCCTATTCGCTCTGGAGGGTTGCTATATAATGCGGCGCTGGTGATTGAAGCTGGTCAGATTCGCGGTCGCTACTTCAAACGCTTCCCGCCGAACTACCAGGTTTTTGACGAAAAGCGCTATTTCGCCGAAGGTTCCGACACACTGGTGCTCGACATTAAAGGCCAGCCTGTCGGCATTACCGTGTGTGAGGATCTCTGGAAAGATGGCCCTGTGGAAGATGCGGCAGCCGCGGGTGCCCGGCTCATCCTTAATCTCAATGCCTCGCCCTACGATATCGATAAACAGGCCCGTCGCAAGGCTTTGCTGGAACGCAAGTCCCGGGAGAACCGGGTCAGCATCGTCTATGTGAACCTTGTGGGCGGCCAGGATGAGCTGGTGTTTGATGGCGGCTCCATGGTGTTTGATCATTCCGGTGGGCTGTCGGCGGAAGTGCTTCAGTTCGAGGAAGGGCTGTACCCGGTGGACCTCTTGTGCGAACACCACTGCCAGCCGATCTCCCGCCCATTGCCGCCAGAACCGCAGCTGGAAGCCAATGTATACCGCGCCCTGGTGACTGGTGTGCGGGATTACGTCAACAAGAATGGTTTCAGGTCGGTAGTACTTGGCCTGTCCGGCGGCATCGATTCGGCGGTTACACTGGCGGTTGCGGTGGATGCACTGGGCAAGGAGCGTGTGCACGCGGTGATGATGCCGTTCCGGTA
>NZ_DIHV01000118.1:0-3233 GCF_002420325.1 Marinobacter sp. UBA5687 | reverse complement strand
GCACCTGGAGGGCAAGACCATCCGGGCTGTGGAACGCCGGGCGAAATACCTGTTCCTGCACCTGGATGCCGGCTCCGTGATTGTCCACCTGGGCATGTCGGGCAGTCTCAGGGTGATCACCGACGACAGCCCCGCCATGACTCACGATCATGTTGAACTTATCCTCGGCAACCATCGCCGCCTGCGATTCAATGACCCCCGGCGCTTCGGCTGTTGGCTGTGGACCACCGAATGGAACCGGCATCCACTGATCAGCGCGCTCGGGCCGGAACCCTTATCCGAAGATTTCAACGGCGCCTGGCTTTTTCGCCTGTCCCGGCAGAAACAGACGCCGGTCAAATCCTTCATTATGGACAATCATGTGGTGGTGGGCGTGGGCAATATCTACGCCAACGAAGCCCTGTTCAAGGCCGGCATTCACCCGAAACGGAAAGCCGGCCGCATCAGCCTGGACCGCTATCACAAGCTGGCCGAGGCCATCCGGGAAACCCTCAGCGCCGCCATACTGATGGGCGGCACCACTCTGCGGGACTTCGTCAACAGCGACGGCAAACCGGGGTATTTCGCCCAGTCACTACTGGTTTATGGCAAGGCGGGAGCGCCCTGCACCGAATGCAACACCCCGCTGAAAGAGATCCGCATGAACAACCGATCGACGGTTTACTGCCCCCGATGCCAGCGCTGAGATTCCGCAACGGCTCACACTTTTCAACGAAAAACCGTTTGAAATTGAGGCAATATGATTCATAGTTAATGGAGTGCTAGTACCCGGTCGCCGCACGCAGCGCGAACATGCTGGCTCGCAATACAGAGACAGGCGAGCCCTGACCAACCGGGCTGATACGTTCAGGAGAGAATGACATGACCCGCAAGATTTCCCGCACCCTGGTAGCCACCGTCGCAGCCTGCCTGCTGGCATTCTCATCGCTCGGCCATGCCCGTGCCGTGGACGAAAGCCCGTCTGCGCTGGCCATGACCGCCGATGCGGTGTTGCTGCGCCCGGCGCTGCTGGCCACAACCATTATTGGTAGTGCTGTGTATCTGGTATCCCTGCCATTCTCGGCGCTTGGCGGCAATGCCGGTGAAGCCGGTGAAGTGCTGGTGGTTGGCCCGGCTAAGGCCACCTTCGTGCGCTGCCTGGGCTGCACCCGCACCGGTCGCAAGTCAGAAACGGTGGAGCAGTCCGACAACTGATTTGGCTTACCGATCCGTAAAATCCCGGCTTGCCACTGGCCGGGATCTGAGGCAGCCTGAAGAAAATTCTTCAGGCTGTTTTGTTTATGGTGGACTGGTCAACCCTCGATACCGTGTTCCTCGATATGGACGGGACACTGCTGGATCTGCATTTCGACAACCACTTCTGGCTGGAGCACCTGCCAAGGCGCTATGCCGAACACTTTGACCTGCACCCAACCGAGGCCCGGGACTACCTGATTCCGATGATTATGGCCGAGCGGGGCTCACTGAACTGGTACTGCACCGATTACTGGAGCGAACGCCTTGCCCTGGACATAACCGGCCTTAAGGCGGAAGTTGGCGACCGCATTGGCTACCGCCCCCATGTAACCGACTTCCTGGCCGCACTGCGCCAGGCCGGACTGCGCTCGGTCATCGTCACCAACTGCCATCCGGATCCTCTGGCCCTGAAGCTTCAGCGGACCGGACTGGATCAGCATGTTGACGGCATCGTCTCCAGCCACGAACTGGGCAAGCCCAAAGAGGACCCGGCGTTCTGGCAGGACCTTGCCGGCCGCTCCCCCTATCGTCACCAATCTACCCTGATGGTCGACGACAGTTTCCCGGTGCTTGAGAGTGCCCGTGCCGCCGGTATTGGCCAGTGCCTGGCGATTCTGGCCCCCGACAGCCAGCAGCCATCCAAAGACCACCACCCGGACATTCCCGGCATTCATCACTTCGATGAAGTACTGCCTGCCTTGCGCTCACATACAGCAGTGCCATCCACCCCATGAGGGGGTTATAATGGATTATTGCGGCATTTGCCCGACAGGTGAGGAGATATGACGGCGGCGAACGCAGACGATCAGAAAGTCCGGCTCGATAAATGGCTGTGGGCAGCGCGATTCTATAAAACCCGCTCGCTCGCCAAAGAGGCGATTGAAGGCGGCAAGGTGCACTACAACAGCCAGCGCACCAAGCCCGGCAAGATCGTTGAGACCGGCGCCAAAGTGACCCTGCGCCTGGGCTGGCAGGAAAAGATCGTGATCGTCGACGACATCAGCGACCGACGCCGGGGCGCCCCGGAAGCCCAGAAGCTCTATCACGAAACCGACGACAGCGTGAAACGGCGGGAAGATCTGGCCTGGCAACGCAAGACCATGCAGGCTGCACAGCTGCCCCCGGCTCGAAGGCCGAGCAAGAAAGATCGCCGGGATATCCAGCGCTTCCGGGAACAGAATGGTCTGTAACCATTGAATCCCACATATCTGACAACCCGTATACAACCCCGTTTCAGTAACTCCCAGTAAATCGATACATCAGCTCCAGGAGACACCATGGCATCCCGCGACCAGTTCCAACGTTTTCTCTTTGAACACAGCCAGGTGCGGGGTGCCTGGGTACAGCTGGGCGAGAGTTTCAAGGAAATCACCGGCCAGGCCCCCTACCCGGATTCAGTCCGCGAGCTGCTGGGAGAATCCCTGGTAGCCAGCGTACTGATGAGCAGCACCCTGAAATTCAAAGGCACTCTCTCGCTGCAGGCAGCGGGTGAAGGTGCCCTCAGCACACTCATGGCCGAATGCAGCCATGACCGCCATATCCGTGGCCTGGCCCGCTTTGATGCCGATGCGGTCAGCGGCGAAACCCTGCACGAGCTGCTCGGAAAAAGCCGTATGGCCATCACCATTACCCCGGAACAGGGCCAGCGCTATCAGGGCGTGGTACCAAGGGAATCAGAAACCCTGGCCGGCTGCCTGGAAGAGTACTTCGAGCGCTCCGAGCAGATCGCCACCAGCCTGTTCCTGTTTGCCAACGAGGATACCGCTGCCGGCCTGTTACTCCAGCGCCTTCCCGGCCATACCGATGACGACGATGACCTGTGGAACCGGGTGAACCACCTGGCCCGCACAGTGGAAGCGGAGGAACTGCTGAGCCTGGACAGTGAAACCCTGCTGCACCGGCTGTTCCACGAGGAAACGGTGCGCCTGTTCGAGCCGGATCCGGTTGCCTTCCGCTGCAGCTGTTCCCACGAACGCACCCTGGCCGCGCTGGAAGCC
>NZ_DIHV01000083.1:0-15395 GCF_002420325.1 Marinobacter sp. UBA5687 | reverse complement strand
TCATTTTAATTGGCCATTAACATGCGGCGCTCGGCCTGATACTTGGACTGTTGGTGGCTGGAGGCGTTACGCTCCGGCCTGATCACACACCCTATGTTGCCAAAGCGCGGTCAGCTCTGCGGGAGGGTAAGTATGTGCTGACCGTGCATGCCTCCAGCTCAGAGCAACTCAAGGAAGCCACCACCGTTCCGAAAAACCGGAACGTCCAGTTGGTGCGCACTATCTGAGCCTTCGCCCCCGGAGCCACGTCGTTGGTAGCAACCAGGCCACGGTGGCCAGTAGCCAGCGGACCAGCAACAACAGAGGCAGGAGTACCAGGAACCATCCTGGTATCTGCACCATCCAGGCCGGCACACCCAGTGCCCGGGCAGCGCCGGCGAATACGTCGTTCAGTAAGGCGGGGTGTTTGACAACCACGTAAGCCAGCGCAGCTATGGCCGGCCACTTTGCGTTGCTAACCATCACCGAAGCCATGCGCCCGGCCCGGGCCAATCGGGAAGAATAGGCAGCTGAGCGGGCGGTGACACTGGAGGCTCTTGCGGTACTGGCCGCTGCCCGACCCGCTTTCAGGAATTTCACCGCGCTGCCAATGATCAGCGCGTCTACGGCGGCCCAGCCGACATCGCCCATGCGAATCGGCTGGTCGGTACGGTACCGGGATTCCAGTGTCCGGATGCCACTGGTGAAGAACTGCGTAATGCCCTCTGTAATCCGCTCCGTCCATATCCACTCTATACTATTGCCATCGGTCCCCACCACGAACTGGCCGGTGAAATCCTGCCCTTCTTTATTGGCGAAGTTGACGGCGTACCAGGCTCGCTGCTCCGGAGTCAGGGCTTGCCCGGTGCCTGCCACCCGGTTCACCATTTCAATCGATCCAACCGGGTTCCGATAAAAATGCATCACCGGGGGAATCAGATACTCGCCATGGGCTCGCAGGGCCTGCTGAAATTCCGGTTCTTCGCCAAACAGGTCCATCACAAACCTCGCCCACTCAGGGTATACCTGCAACGCAGCCTGGGCTTTCAGCAACAGCAGACGGTCATCCCGGTAATCAAGCAGCAGCGCCTGCAGGGGCAAGGCTTCGTCCAGCAGCGGTGATTCTGTACCGAATACGTTCTGTGCATGCAGGCGCACCAGCCGTTCTTCAACCGGTTGCGGTTGCAAGCGTACTGACACCAAAACTGCCACAACCAACGCGAAGAGCGCCAGCCACAATATTCGCCGTCTGGGCCGGGAACGGAACAGTGCGGACTCTGTCATTCAGTACTCCTGCAGCAAAACCTCAGTCTACATGGAAAAGCTCCGACATGAAGGCTGACACATGTCAACATCGGTTACAGAAAACAACTCTAGATGGGTATACCCATTGCAAAAAACGGATACCATACCCTTATAACCTCGCTTTCGTCCGACGGCACCTATGGATATCTTCGAGCAGAAACGGCGCATCATCACCACCGCCATTGTTGCGGTTGTCCTCACGGGAATCAGTATCGCCGTGGTGGTCTCAACGCCGCTGATCAATCAGATCCATAGCCAGGCCGCAGGCGCGGCGAGCCAGGTGGCCGATGCCAAGGCCGAGAACGTTCGGGCGGTTTTCGATCAGCATCAGGATCTGGCCCGACAAACCGCCAGCCGCTCTGAACTGGCGCGGGTTATGGGCGAATTCAAGAGTGGAAACCTGGCACTCGCTGTCTTGCGAACCTTTTCTCGCCCCAGACTTGAAGATGCCGCAAAAAGCATCGATAACCTTGCCGCAATCATTCGATTTGATGCCAGTCGTGACGAAGTCGTGCGCGCCGGGCCCCTGAACGATCAACTACCTGCTGACATGCCTATGCCATCCGGGCTTGATATTCAGTCCTACCCGGTAGGGGCGGATAATGAAGCGAGGCCGTTACTGCACGCCATCGCTCCGATACGCGTGGACGAGCAGATTGTTGGCTATGACCTTCTGCTGTTCGACCTCTCCCCACTGACTACCGCGTTTCGCGTGGATGCGGAATCCAGTCTTTGCCTGGTGGATGTAGAGAGAACACGGAGACTGATCTGGGCCGAGGGCAGTCACCAGTTTCAACTGACAACGCCCAAAACACTTCGCAATACAAACCTGATGGCATTTATCGACAGTGATAGATGCAAGAAGATAGACAGGGAAGAAATCCACCGGCATCTGGTCGCGGAAAATGCCTGGCAAGGCGAGGTCTGGCTGACCGGGCCAGAGAATGTTCCGTTTCCCAACCTGCTGACGGTTTCTCCGGTACGCAATGCCCGGGGACAAATCCAGCAGCTGATCCTGACTTTCAGCGATATTACGGCGCGGGTGCAGGCGGAAAAACAGATGTTCCGGCTGGCACATTTCGACAAACTCACTGGCCTGCCGAATCGAACGGCCCTGGAAACCCACCTGGAACAAGCCATTGAGCAGGCCCGGCGCCAGCATCATCACTTCGCCCTGATGTTCCTGGATCTGGACAAATTCAAACCGGTAAACGATACCATGGGCCACCAGGCTGGCGATGACCTGCTAAGGAATGTTGCAAGAAGGCTCAAGCACAGTATTCGGGCCAATGATGTGGTGGGACGCCAGGGTGGTGATGAGTTCGTGATCATAACCGGGCCATTAACCAACGATGCCGATGCCCAACCCATTGCTCGCAAAATGATCCAGGTGCTGAATGAGCCGTTTCACATTCAGGGCCAGACTGTACACATTGGTGCCTCGGTGGGAATCGCCTTGTACCCGGACAACGGCCAGACCGCTGAGCTTCTACTGGCCACCGCCGACAAGGCCATGTATTCCGTGAAAACCAGCGGCCGGAACAACCTGGCGTTTGCCTGAGCGGCAGCGAGTGTCCCGTCTGGCTAATTCCTTAATCTACTGCTTGCCTCTGAGGACTCTGACCAAGGCGCCAGTCTGCAGATGTGGTGGTTCCACATCAAGGACTGGCAACACAGGGCTCAGGGTCCTCAGAGACAAGCCCTCCGGGAGCTTCTGAAAAGCCGAAGAACGTCGTTCTGCTGGCTAGATTTGGAACCACCAAACCTTCACCAGCACGCCTAGCTCTTCGGCTTTTCAGAAGCTCAGTAGGTTAAGGAATTAGCCAGACGGGACACTAACTCTGCTCGTACTCCTGCACCAGCTGGCTCAGAAAATAATTGCCGGCAGAACTGAGGAAATAGCGGCCCGCGCCGGAGCGGAACACCAGGTTCCGCTTTTCCAGGTAATCCAGCGCTTCACTCAGGCCTTTCTCGAAACGGGCGGCCCGAAGGATATCCTGATACTCCTCATCCGCCCCCAGGTTGGCCAGATCCTGTTCGTTTAAACCGGCTTCCGGTCGCCCCAGATAATCGAGGTCCCGCCCGCTTCGGGCAAAGTAACGGCCGATCAAAAGCAATACCACCTGCACCCGGAAGGCATTTTCGTCGTGCTCTTCGCTTTCATCGTCGCTGCTTTCTTTCAGGAAGAAAAACGCGCCGGTTTCGTTGAACACCAGTTCGCTGCCCAGGTGTTCATAGAAGGTGCGGAAATGCGAAAGATGATTGTATAGCAGGTTGTATAACGGATTGGCCCGCAGTTCGGAACGGTTGGCATCCCATACATCCCGAACGATCACGCGGCCAGCCTGGAATTCCCGGTAGATAGCAGCACTGTGAGCCGGCAGGATCTGCTCAAAGCTGCTGGCTTGTGGTTCGTTCAGGTTGTTTTCTGCATCCCGGGTTTCTACGAAATCAGGCATGTTCTGGCTCTTGTTCGGTGTGGGTCGTAGTGGTTTCTAGGCGGCGTTTTCGGTAAACAAACTGCTCGCTGTCCGGCGCCTGTTCCAGGGTGCGGAAGCGGTTGGTCGTCGTCACCTGCATACCCTCGGGCGGAGAATTAACCAGCCGGTTCAATGCCGCCAGCAGGTCCGGGAAGCGATAGCCCGGAATAAAACCGTCCAGCCGACCATGAAGCTCCCGTACCAGGTCCGCCGTGGGCCGTAGTTCCAGCGTTTCCAGCCACTGGTACAGCTGGTTGATGCGCTGAACGTTGATGCGGCTTTCGCGGCCGCTGCCGTCTACTTGCTCCAGCACTGGCACGTCCGCTTTCCGGCGCAAATCGCTCAGGCGCAGCTCCAGTTCACTGAACAGCAACTGGTAATAGCTGGACGACTGGCCGAAGGCGTAGTGCTTGGGCCGCTGCTGTGCCCGCAGGCCTACCAGGAACCCGGTGCTGCGGGCAAAGTCGCCGCCTTCCAGCCATTTACGACGAAGGCTCAGGGTTTCGGTGTCGTCCTTCAGCGCGCGCAGCTTGCCGTAGAAATGCTCCATGGCGTTGTACTGGGCCATGCCCCGGCGAGTTTTGCGCAGGAAGTGTTCCACCTCCTGGGCGACGGCCTGGATGGGCTTGTACAGGGCGTTCAGGCTGATAGACGAACGGAACAACTGATCCGCCAGGCTGTGGTCGTCATGGCTCTCCAGCAGCCGCACCATGGCTTCCAGGGTTTCGAACAGGTTGCTGCCATCTGGCAGGCGGGTGTCCGGGTTCAGGAACACCAGCGTGGGCTTGATGTGGCGCTCATACAGAGTGACGATCTGCTCGAACAGGTTCTGGCGGAACTCCAGGTATTTCTCCGGCGCCCGGCTGGCGTCGCCGGACAGATCCGCCAGCTGGGCGCTGATGGTCTGCATGCGCAGCACGTTCTGGCGCAGCAGGCCGATCAGTTGGCTGACACGCTCGTTCAGGTCGTCCCGAAGTTCGGTGTAATCCGGATCGGCTTCGCTGAAGCTGCTGATTTCCAGGCGGTTGCGCACGTCCCGCAGGGTCACCAGGTGGCCCCGCAGGCGGGCGTCGGTCAGTTCCTGATAGAGCGAGGCGTTGCAGGCCCGCATCAGGTTGATCAGGGCATCCTGGAACACCAGCCGGCGCTCGCCATCGGCTTTGATAATGTCGATGATCAAGCCACTGCGGAACAGGTTGTCGGTGTTCATGGCCAGCCGCACCCGTTCCCGGTCGGCCTTGCCCAGGCTGCGGGTGTAGTCCATCACTTCAGCCACCAGATCGCTTTCGCGGATGAACCGGGCCTCGTTGCGGTCCATGCGCTCGATCATCCGGAACAGGATCTTCGGGTGTTCGAACAGCAGCCGGGTGGTGTCCAGGGTGCTGAAGCGTTTACTCATCCGCAGGCTCCAGCAGGCTGTTCTGGGTCTGGTCTGCCCAGTGGCTCAGGGATTCGCCGTTGGTAAAGCCTTCCGCGCCGCCCCAGAACACCAGGGTGCGTTCCTTGCTGTAGGGCCGCGCGGTGCGCATCTGCCCCACTTCCAGGTGCCGGCCAATCAGGTAGATCACTTCGGCGCTGGCGCTGTGGGTGGCGGCGGAAAACAGGTTGAAGCCCTGTTTGCGGAGCCTCTCCAGCAGCGACGGCATCTGGCTGATGTCCACGCTCGCCAGCTCATCCAGCACCATGGGGAACGACAGCTGAACTCCGGGGTATAGCACCCGCTTGAGCAATCGGTACACCAGTTCCAGGTTGATCAGCGCGGTAGTGGAGGTGGACTGGCCCTTCTTGTCCAGGTTGGCGGCGTTTTCCTTGCGGGTGCGGTAGGAAATGCCGGTGATCACCTTGTCCATGGTCAAGCGCTTGCTACCGTCCTGCTCCCCGAAAAAGTCCGCCACGAACACCCGCAGGCGGTCGTAGAAGGCGTCGGACTGCAGCTGGTTGCCGTAGGGGTCGATGTTGTTGGCTTCTTCCACCAGGTTGCGGAATTTCGGGTCGGTGTGGATGTCCACCCGGATTTCCACCAGGTCGTTGATGCGCACACCGTCCAGTTCCCGATTGAGCTGGGCCTCAAACCGTGCAATGTGTTCGTGGTTGGATTTCAGGGCCTGACGATAACTGGCCACAGTTTCGTTATGGATGCCAACTTGCTGCTCCAGCACACTCCAACGCTCGGCCATGCCGGCGAACAGGTCTGAAAGGCTCTTGAAGGTGCTTCGGATAACAGACGATGTCGGGCTGTCTTTCTGCAGTTCGCCGTCGCTGTCTTCGTGGATACCCAGGTACACAAACTGGCGCAGGTGGTCGAGGATATTGCGGCGGCGCTCTTCCAGGTCGTCCAGTTGGGTTTGCAGGTCATCAAACGCGGCGGCAGATACCTGCTCGATGCCTAACGGTTGTTCTGCCTGCACCGCTTTCAGATGCGGGAAACGATGCTCTACGGTGCCCACGCTTTTGCTCAGCGCAGCCAGTTCCCGCTCCCGGTCTTCAATACGCTCTTTCTCAGCCCTGGCCCTGGCAGCTTTCTGCTGTAGCGCGTCCTGCTTTTCCTGCTCCAGCCGGGCCTGTTCCTCCAGCTTGGCTAACTGCTCCTCGGCTGCCTGCTTTTCTTCGGTGGCGTCTTTCAGGGTCGTGGCCGCAGCCGGATAGCGCTGGAGCGTTTCCAGATCTTTCTCGATAGACCGGATTTCCTTCTCCGTGCGCTCAATCAGCTGAGGTCGGTCATGTTCCTGGTTGGAGGTGTCGGCCAGCTCTGAACGTTCTTTCTCCAGGCCGTGCAGCTCACCTTCAATATGATGGCGTTGCTCGGCAAAGTTGGTGTGCCGGGCCGGCTGGCTCTGGTACTCAGTATCAAACCAGTCAAAGCCGCGATCGTTGGGGGCAAACAAGCGAGCGAAGGCTTCAATGGTGGCTTTGCTATCGGCATCCAGATCCTGGCCGGGGCTCGCCATCATCAGCCGGGGATCAACCGCCCGCAATGGCGCGGCGGTGGCTTCGTCCAGCTGGTTCTGCAGCTGCCACTGCTGTTTGCTTTCCCGGTCTTTCAGAGTATCCAGCTTGCGCTCCAGCTCCTGCTTCTTGCGCTGAATCTGCTCCAGTCGGATCTCCGCCTGGGCGGCGCTTTTCAGGGCAGCAAGGTGGCCTTTCTTGCTTTCCAGTTCTTCGGTCTGGATCTCGGCAATTTCCTGCAGGGTCATGTCGCCATACTGCGAGATCAGCAGCTCACCGTCTTTCTGGCTCTGTTCGGCCTGCTTGATACGCCGATCTGCGGAGCGAATCTCGCCCTTCAAACCGCTGGCATCCTGCTCCAGTTTTTTCAGGGTTTGCAGCACGTGGCGCAGAGTTTCGTTCTGTTCGTTATACGCCTCCAGCGCTACCCGGCGTTTGGCAGCAATATCAGCCAAGGCGTTGGTCACCCCGTCCCGGAAGGCGGCGAACTCGTGCTGGCTGCGCAGCAGATTCTGGTAGGCCTGGTAGTCCCGGTTCAGCTTCTCAAACCTTGGTCGCTCCTTCTCGATTCGGTTGAGCTGGCTTTGCTGCTGTTTCAGTTGGTCGTGGCGGTTCAGGAAATCGTCGATGTTGAAATCAAAGGCGTCATCGGCGAACTTCTTGTCCGCCTCGATGATGCTGGCCACCGCATTGGCCATGGCCTGGTCGTCGGCTTTCATCTCGAACAGCAGCAGAATCAGGGTGCGCAGGGACTGCACCCGGCGCTCATCCGATTCCCCCAGCGGCAATACAGAATAGCGAACCGCGTCGGCGTTCATCAGCTCACTGCTGTAGAGCATGGATTTGAGTTTGGCCGGGTCGCTGACCAGTTTCGTGTCTTTGGAGAGCTTTTTCAGGGCTTCCGACAACCGGCTGAACGACAGCTCCGGCACAGCCTGGCCAATGCCGTCTTCATCGTCGCCGTCCCAGAACAGCGGCCGTAGCTGGTCGTAACTTACCGGTACAAAGGCACGGCCATAGCTGAGCTGACTGGCGTTGTCCCGGTACAGAATCTGGCAGTGGGTGCCGGCCGGGTTCTCCGCTTCCATGATCAGGAAACTGAACTGACTGGGGAAATAGTGCTGGTAGCTTTCCTCGTTGGTGTAGAAGCTGCCGGCGCTGGCGTTTCGGAAGGCAAATTTCTTGCGGCTGTTCTTGAAGTTGTTTTCCGGCAACAGGAACAGGCGCAGGCTGTTCAAAAGGCTGGACTTGCCCAGGTTGCCCGGCCCCAGAATCAGGCCGTGGTTGTCCACCGGAATTTCCACGTAACAGAAGCCGGCGGAATCCACCAACACCAGGCGGCGAATGCCGAAGTTAAAGGTGCTCGCGCTCGCCTGTGAATCACTCATCCAGAATCATCTCCTGCTCCATGAATTTGCCGGTGGCCCGGAAGGCCTGCGCCAGCGACACAAACCCCAGATCTTCCGCCAGCGACAGGGCCTTTGTAAACCTTTCGGTGGCGTCCGGGGTTTTGCGGAAACGGCTCAGCCAAGGTTGCCAGTCAGCCGGCTGCAGATAGCAGGCCTTGTCGCCCAGTGCCGATCGCACCGATGAAAACATCTGCAGGCCGCCGGCATCGTAATCAAAGGCGCAGAGCACCTCATCGTAACCGGTCAGCCAGTTCAAATCCGCAGTACCGGTAATCCGATTGCCGCCACCGAGCACGACATCGCTGTTTGTGAGATCAACTGTCTGGCCCAGGCAGTCACCGGCAAAGGCCAGCATCTGGCGGTAGTAATAGAAATTTCGCTCGTTCTCCACCACCAGCACCCGGGGCGCTGGCCGAAAACCGATATCCACCGAATCTCCGGTAATCACCACCGAATCCGGCCGGTTGCCTGTCAGGGCGTGATGATACACCAGCAGAAAACTCACATCGGTGCCGTGGCGGTGGGAATCGCCCTTCTTCGCCGCATCTACTCTGCTAACGGGCGAAGCGGCCTGTTGCTGCAGCGCCGCAAATGCAACTTCATCAAGGATAGTTACCCGCCAGCGACTAACGCCAACTTTCTCAGTGGCGAAAAGTTCCCGATGCCGCCGGCGCAAGGCATCCGGCAGTTTTTTCAGAAAGGCCTCGTAGTTGATCGCCTGGCCCTTAAGGATTTTCGGGAGGTAGTTCTTCAATAGCTCACCTGTTCGCAGATTGTTATTATCGGTCTACCAAAATATGACACCTTATGAGCCACGGAGGGCCCATGCCAACCATCAGTGAATTCTTCGGCATTCTGATACGGATGTATTACGATGACCATAATCCTCCCCATTTTCACGCTTATTATGGGGAACACGAGGCCATCATTCTGATCGAAACGCTGGAGATTGTTGAGGGCAAACTGCCCAAAAGAGCCAAAGCGATGGTTATCGAATGGGCCTTTGAACACCGGCAGGACCTTATCGCAGACTGGCGCCTTGCCTAGCTGCACCAGCCACTGAAGAAGATAGAGCCATTGGAATGAACAGCATGCCCAGAGTCACCCATGTGGAAGCCAAGGCCGATTACGTACTGGCCGTCACCTTCGATGATGGTACTCACGGCGAGATCAGCCTTGCAGATCGTTTGTTTGGCCCGATGTTCGAGCCCCTGAAAGACCCGGCATTCTTTGCTCAAGCAAAGGTTGATGAGTTCGGAGCCATCTGCTGGCCCAATGAAGCAGACATTGCCCCGGATGCTCTCTACCGCAAAATCAAATCTGAACAAACTGGAACAGTATGTCGCTGAAGTACAAGATCGTACCCGTCACCCCCTTTGAACAAAACTGCACCCTGCTCTGGTGTACCGAAACCCACAAAGCAGCGGTGGTGGACCCTGGCGGGGACCTGGATCGCATTCTGGCGGCAGCCGAGGACGAAGGCGTGATTCTGGAGAAGATCCTGCTCACCCACGCCCACATAGATCACGCCGGCGGCACGGCGGAGCTGGCCAAATCCGCGGGGCTGCCAATTGAAGGCCCACACAAGGACGACAACTTCTGGATTCAGGGCCTGGCCATGCAGGCACAGATGTTCGGGTTTCCGGCGCCGGAGGTGTTCACGCCCAATCGCTGGCTGGAAGACGGCGACACCGTCACCGTGGGCAATGAAACCCTGGAAGTACTGCACACGCCGGGCCACACCCCAGGCCATGTGGTATTTTTCCATCGAGGCTCAAAACTGGCCCAGGTAGGTGACGTGCTGTTCAATGGTTCCATTGGCCGCACGGATTTCCCGAAAGGCGATTACAACACCCTGATTCACTCCATCCGGGAAAAGCTGTTCCCTCTGGGGGATGACGTGAACTTCATCTGTGGCCACGGGCCCATGTCTACGTTCGGCCAGGAACGAGCCACCAATCCGTTTGTGTCTGATCACCGGGGCTGAACGCCCCGGTAAAATCGCCCACTTCAGCTCTGGGACAGGCGGAACTGCTCGATGGTTTTGCGCAGGGTTTCCGCCATGGCCAGCAGATCCCCTGCAATCCGCGCGGTCTCCTGGGCATCGCTGGAAGTCTGCTCGGCAGAGCGGCTGATCTCAATCACGTTCTGATTGATGGAGTCAGACACCTCACTCTGCTCGTTAGCCGCACTTTCCATTTCTTCATTCAGGCCAGTGATTTCACGCACGGCTGCAGCAATGGTTTGCAGCTCGGTTTCCACTTTCAGAATTGAATCCACCTGGTGCTGGGCGAGTTCCGAGGCATGGCGCATGGTACCGACACAATCCACCACCTCTTTCTTCAGTCCCTCAATGGTGTGGCGAATCTCCTCAGTAGACGCCTGAGTGCGCGAGGCAAGCGCCCGGACCTCGTCCGCGACCACAGCAAAGCCCCGGCCCTGCTCACCGGCTCTGGCCGCTTCAATCGCCGCGTTCAGGGCCAGCAGGTTGGTCTGGTCTGCAATCTCGGAAATCAACTCCAGCCGTGAGGCCATTTCCGTGGTCCGTTGATCCAGCTGCTCAATTCGCTGGGCTCCGTTCTGCACTTCTGCATTCAGAGACTCAATACCCTTCACGGCATTTCGCACCAGATTCTCCCCGGTTTCTGCAGATTTGGCGGTATCAGCAGATTTCCGTGCGGTGGTCACCGCATTCTCGCGAACCTGCACGGCGGAAGCCGCCATCTCAGTGGTCGCACTGGCCACCTGGTCGGTGTTTTCTTTCTGGGCAAGAACTTCCCTTTCTGTGGTCTCTGCTTTACCGGCAATGGTACGGGCCGCCGCTTCCACCTGCTCTGCGCTATCCATCACGGTATGCATGCTGGCGCGAATCTTTGCAACCATCCGATTGAAAGCACGGGAGACCGAGCCGATCTCGTCGTTTCGGGTTACGTCCAGTTCAATGGAGAGATCCGAATTACGGGAAATTTCATCCATTCGGTCGTGCAGCCGACGCAAGCGGGAAAACACCAGCCGCCCCAATACCACGGCAGTCAGTATGAAAATAACCACAAAGATCAGAATCTGAATACCGCCACTCACCATCAACTGCTGCTGCAGGCGCGCGTCACTTTTCGCCAGAGAATAGTCGACTCGAATAGCGCCAAGCACGTCCCCTTCCTGGGCCTGGTGACAGCCGAGGCAGTTCACGCCCTGATAGTTTTCGCTGGCAATGACCGGCTCGATCAGCGTGTAGACACGACCCGCGTCGTTCTCGGAATAGTGTTCTACCCGCTCACCATCCAACGCTTTCATGTCCAGTGGCTCACGGCGTTGTTCGGCGGCATTCCCTGCACCGTACATGGCATTCAGCTGATCGCTGCGGATCACCCGGACATCCAGTACGTCCTCGGGAGCCATCACCTTCTCCCGCAGAACATCGCGGTTATTAATGGTACCTGTCACCATCATGGTGTTCAGGCCATCGAAAAAGGACTTTGCCAGACCGTCCACATATTTGTGGCTGTACTCTTCGAGGTGGGCTCGCTGGGACTGGGCGCTGTAAACAACCGTAAACACGAGAATGACGGTGAAAGCCGCTGCCAGTGCTGCCAGCAACAGAAAACGGATTGAGTATTGTTTTTTCATGTGACCCCGACAACGGAAGATGATCTGGACATCCAAGAGTAATGACGGCGAATTGGCGCATAACTTTATAGATATGAATCAATTTTTTTATGACGCAGATCATCCCGACGCCCGCTCTATGACATTCGTTGCAATGTTTTACATTCATCGCGGCGCCTCCGGACCACGAGGCAAGTCAGGTTGGCCCGAAACCTGCTAGGTCTGATGCATCACGGGCTAATTCCGATATATCCGGCAGAGATTTTCCGTTCAGGGGAGATAACCATGTCATTGCTGACATCACTATTACAGGCCAGCACGCGTTTTCAGCAAGCCATGGACAACCGTGCGCCGCGCACTGACGCACCCGCCGGTAAAACCAATGAAGGCGCCGCCGCAGGTGAGCCCCAGAGCAGCAACGACGACCGATTCACACCATCCCAGAGGCAGGATCGCAACCCGGCCAGTCAGAAAACCCGGCAACTGCCACTGACCCAGTACAAACAGACGGTTGCCCAGGATTTGTCCTACGTTCGAGAAACCCTGCGGCACAAACTTGCCGAGTACAACGTGCACCCGGCAACCGCATTGAGCGTAAGCAAAACCGAGCAAGGCAGTATTCAGCTGGACGGTAAAATACCCGACCAGGTGCGGGAGAAAATACAACAGGATCTCAACAACAACCGGGGCTTTGGAGAGGCGCTGAGCCGCTTGAGTGTGACCGAACCCACCCTGCATTTCATGGATAACGCACTCAAGCTCAATCAGGCTTATGGGGTGAACAATTCCCTGCTGGATTCACTGCTCAGCGAGAACCAGCAGTTCAACGGGCTGCAAGACGTCATTCACCGCTACGACAGCCTTCGCCGCACCGCAACGCCCGCCGAGGCTGGTATTTCGGCACACCAACGCTACGCCTTCAGCCTGAACACCCGGGCCTGAAGCCCGGGTTCAAAGCAGCGATTTCACACCTGAAACGGCGCCGGATCGCCCTTGCCCACCCGCGTAACTTCGGGCACATCACCGGTAAAGTTAACCACCGTGGTGGCTTCCATACCGCAGAAGCCGCCATCGATAATCAGATCGAGCTCATGCCCGAGGATCTCGCGGATGTCGTAAGGGTCGGTCAACGGTTCGGTTTCGCCCGGCAGAATCAGGGTGCTGCTCATAATCGGCTCACCCAGCTCACCCAGCAACTCCCGGACTATCTCATTGTCCGGAACCCGGATACCGATAGATCGACGCTTGGGATGCAACAAACGGCGAGGCACCTCGCTGGTCGCGTCCAGAATGAAAGTGTACGGGCCCGGGGTAAAATTCTTCAGCAACCGGTATTGGGTATTGTCCACCTTGGCATAAACCCCGATGTCTGACAGGTCACGACACACCAGGGTGAAGTTGTGCTTGTCGTCCAGGCGCCGAATCCGCTTGATACGGTCTGCCGCCTGCTTGTCACCAAGGTGACAGCCCAGGGCGTAACCTGAATCGGTGGGATACACAATCACCCCACCCTTGCGCAAAATCTCCACCGCCTGTTTGATCAAACGTTTTTGCGGTGTTTCCGGGTGAATCTGGAAAAACTGGCTCATCCATTAGCTCCTTGTTGAAGCTTCTTGTCCATTGCCGAATCGCCTTTCGAGCCACCCATACAGTTGGGTGAATCCGGAGACGCCTGACCACTGGCCTGCCACTCTTCCGGCGTATACAGGTGCAACGCCAGAGCATGCACCGGGCCCGCCAGCTCATCGGCCAGAACCTTGTAGATCGCCTGATGACGCCGCACCTTCATCTGGCCCTCAAAATCCGCCGACACCAGCGTTACTTTGAAATGGGTTTCAGAATTGGGTGGCACCGAATGCATATGGCTCTCGTTTTCCACCGAAATCAGGCTGGCATCAAAGCCATTGGCCAGCTTCTCTTCAATGCTTTTCTGTACTTTCATCGTTCACTAACTCCTTCATAGCCGCCTACACCAATTCTTCCAGTCTACTACAGTAAGCCGCGGAAGCCCGAAGGCCTTGACACAAAAGCCCCAAAGCGACACATTCCTCTGCCAGCAATCAACCCCCAGATAGCCATGCACCTGTACATCGCTGAAAAGCCAAGCCTGGCCCGAGCCATCGCCGCCGCACTTCCCGGCCCCCACGAAAAAGGCCAGGGCTGGATACGATGCGGTAAAGGGCCGGATGCTGCCACGGTAAGCTGGTGCATTGGCCACCTGCTGGAGCCCGCCGAGCCGGCCCGCTATAACCCGGCCTGGAAGAAATGGCGGATAGAAGACCTGCCCATGTTCCCGGAGCCCTGGCAACTGGTGCCCAAAGACAGCGTGCGCCAGCAATTCAAAGTGCTCGAAGCTCTGATTCGCAAGGCCGACCTGATTACCCACGCCGGAGATCCAGACCGTGAAGGCCAGCTACTGGTCGACGAAGTCCTGCGCTATCTCGGCGCCAGGGCACCGGTGAAACGGGTATTGATTAACGACCTCACCCCCAGGGCGGTAGCCCGCGCCATCCAAAACCCCAGAGACAACCGGGAATTCCGTCCACTGTCCCATTCCGCCCTGGCGAGACAACGGGCCGACTGGCTCTACGGCATCAATCTCACCCGATTCTATACCCTCAGCTATCAAACCCAGGGGGAACAGGGTGTCTACTCCGTGGGCCGGGTGCAAACCCCGGTGCTTGGCCTGGTAGTGGATCGCGACAACACCATCGAGCACTTCCAGCCCAAGCCCTGGTACCGGGTCGAAGCCACCTTCCAGGCCAGCGAGCCGGAGGCCGACCAGCGACCGTTCATTGCTCGCTGGTTACCCG
The DNA here is from genome assembly GCF_002420325.1 of Marinobacter sp. UBA5687. Lineage (NCBI taxonomy): Bacteria > Pseudomonadati > Pseudomonadota > Gammaproteobacteria > Pseudomonadales > Marinobacteraceae > Marinobacter > Marinobacter sp. UBA5687. Next base: position 857 of record NZ_DIHV01000083.1, on the reverse strand, counting down.
GTGACGAATTTCAGGATCATCTGGATGAAGAAAACCGGCTGCTGGACAAGTCGGTAGCCGAGCAGATTGTCGCCGCCATCAGCGGTCGACCCGGCAGAATTGATGAAGCCCGGTTTCGCGATCGCCCGGAACCGTCGCCGTTACCTCTGTCGCTGTCTGCACTCCAGATAGAGGCTGGACGACTATACCGGATGGGCGCGAAAGACGTGCTCGACACCGCCCAAAACCTGTACGAACGCCATCAACTGATTACCTACCCAAGGTCAGACAGCCGCTACCTGCCAGAGGAGCATTTCAGCCAACGGGAGGCGGTGATTCGTGCCATCGCCCGTGTCGCCCCGGATTTGTCCGGATTCTGCGAGAAGACCGGGACAGAGCGCCGCTCTGCCGCCTGGAATGACAAAAAAGTGGATGCTCACCACGCTATTATTCCAACAGTGCGGCCCACGCCTAATGGCAAGCTGTCGTCGGCAGAACAGAAAATCTACGATTTGATCAGCCGATTTTATCTGATGCAGTTTGCACCGGATGCCGTACATCGGGAAGGCCGGCTGACAGTCGCTGTTCAGGAACATCGCTTTCGCGCCACCGAGACGGCCATCGTCGAGCCAGGCTGGAAAACGCTGGAAATCCGCAAGCGGGAACCCGGGCAGGAGCCTGAAAAAGCACCATTGCCCAGACTGGACAAAGATGAACCGGTGCTTTGCAACGAGGCCCACGCCAGCGAGCGCAAAACCCAGCCGCCACAGTACTTCACCGATGCCACGCTGCTATCGGCCATGACCAATATTGCCCGCTTTGTCGCCGACAACGAGCTGAGAAAAACACTGCGTGAAACCGATGGCCTTGGCACCGAA
>NZ_DIHV01000152.1:0-30579 GCF_002420325.1 Marinobacter sp. UBA5687 | reverse complement strand
CAATCGCTGGCGTGAACTGGGCGGTTTTCCGCCGCCGCCAATCGAAATTGCCGAAGAACCTCAGGAATGACATCGTAGTCCTGAAACGAAAAAACCCGCCTCGGCGGGTTTTTTCTTGGGGCATCTCAGGCGATTACCAGTAAATCCCCCGCATAATCGCCGCAAAGGCCACCTGCTCGGTAGAGACTTTCGGCTTCTCGCCGGACTTGCTGCCTGCAGCGGCGGGCGAATCCGGGAACATCCGGTAGCCGGTATTCATAATGATCTCGCCCATCTTGGGTGCCAGCGCATGCAGAACCTGCGCGAACACGCCAAGACGGGTGGCAATACGCTTGGGCCGGTACACAATCGCATCCGCCACCATCTGGGCCGCTTCATCCGGTGTCAGTGTCGGCACGGAATCGTAGATCTTGGTGGGCGCGATCATCGGCGTTTTCACCAACGGCATGTTGATGGTGGTGAAGGTCACATTGCGGTCTGACCATTCCGCGGCGGCACAACGGCTGAAGGCATCCAGTGCCGATTTTGACGCCACGTAGGCCGAGAAACGCGGAGCGTTGGTGAGTACGCCAATGGAGGAAATGTTCACCACGTGCCCACGACGGCGCTCCAGCATGGCCGGCGCAAAGCCCATGATCAGCCGAACGGAGCCAAAGTAGTTCAGCTGCATGGTCCGCTCAAAATCGTGGAACCGGTCAAAAGACAACGCCAGGGAGCGGCGAATGGAGCGACCCGCGTTATTCACCAGCACATCCACGTGGCCGTGATTGTCGAGTACCGTCTTCACAAAGCGGTCGCAGTCGTCCATGTCTGAAAAGTCGCACTGGTAGGCATGTACGTTGCCACCTTTGGCCTCCAGACTGGCCGCCACTTCATCCAGGGTTTCCTTGGTGCGGGCGCCAATCACCAGAATGGCACCAGCCTCTGCCAGTTTTTCTGCAGTTGCCAGGCCAATACCCGAGGTCGCGCCGGTGACCACGCAAACCTTGCCTTCAACCGTGCCCTTGAGGGTGCGGTCCTTGAACAGATCCGGATCCAGATTGCGCTCCCAGTAGTCCCAGATCACCGGGGCATAGGACGGCAGGCGCGGCACCTCAATGTCGGTGCCCTTCAGAACCCGCTCCAGCTCCCGGGTATCGAAACGGGTCGGGTAATTAATGAAGGACATCACCGAGGGCGGAATGCCCATGTCATCCAGAACCGCGCTGGTAATGCGTTTGACCGGAGGCAGGTTCTTGATGCTCTGGCGAATAAACGGCGGAATAAAACCGAACATCCGGGAATCGATGCGCATCCCCATGCGGGGGGCATGGCCGGCCTCACAGAAGATATTGAGAATCTCACCCACCTTGTACGGATCGGAGTCCACCAGATGGAAGCAGTTGCCGTCTTCTCCTTCCAGGTGCGCAATGTGATCCAGGGCATCGACCACGAAATCCACCGGCACAATGTTCAGCCGGCCACCTTCAATACCGATGGTGGGTACCCACTGGGGCAACGCGTGACGGATCTTCTGAATCATCTTAAAGAAGTAATAGGGCCCGTCCACCTTATCCATTTCGCCGGTTTCCGAATGGCCAATGACCATACCAGGGCGGTAGATGCGGAACGGAACCTTGCACTCTTCACGCACAACTTTTTCGGATTCGTGCTTGGTACGCAGATAGGGATGGTCAAGCTTCTCGGCTTCTTCGAACATATCCTCACGGAAGATACCCTTGAACAGCCCCGCTGCCGCGATGGATGACACGTGATGGAAATGCTTGGCGCCCATGGCTTCTGCAGCCTGAACGGCCGCCCGGGTGCCTTCGATATTGGTGGCCGCCTGGGCTTCTTCGTCTGCGCCCATGTCGTAGACCGCGGCAAGATGGAATACGTGGTCAATATTTCCCTTCAGCGATTTCAGCGTTTTCGCGTCAATGCCGAGATTTTTGCTGGTGAGGTCGCCGATCACAGCCTTCACTTGCTTGTCGTCTGCACCCCAGCGCTCCCGGAGTCGCTCCAGCTTGTCCTGAGACTGCTCGCGAACCAGCACGTACACGGTGCCGCCGCGCGCCAAGAGTTTCTCTACCAGAAAACGACCGATAAAGCCGGTGCCGCCTGTCAGGAAATAATTCATAGGTACTCCATTCTGCCTGTTGTGTTTTTTGTCTTTAACCGACACAGATACGACCAAAGTCGTAGCCGATTCCATCGGTCGGCAATTCTACTTAATTGCAACCTTCATGTATCGAACTTTTTTAGAGTTTTTGCTCTGTAACCCATTGTTTTTATTAGAGCCATTACTCTAAAAGCAGCCAACCCCACCTCACTCCCTGTCCGGTTTATCGACACAATGTGATTGAGATTAGCACAAGAACCCGTGACCACCGCATTGGGTCATTTAATTACGACCAGGCAATGCAAGAGGTTCTTGCCAATGACATAATCGGGAACTTCCAGCGCCAACCGGCGTCACTACTCGAGCCAGACATCAAGGGTTAACAGACTCCCATGCCGAAAGACAATCCGAATACCGAACGTTACATTGCCATCGCCCGGGCCTGCCTGAAGGCCATCAATGACACCGCCGCCGACAGCGGTTCCCGGGAAGACAAGATTCAGGCCGTATACCAGGCCATCGACAAGGCGTTTCAGGCCGAGTTTGCCGATTACCGCCAGTCCGTCGCGATCATGGCGACGGTGCTGGAGCGGATCGCCTCTGGTGAACTCGACGCCGACCAGGCGGCCAAACTCGCGCGCCAAACCATAGAGCAGAAGCCTGACAGCACCAAAAACAACCAGATGCACTGATCCTTTTCCGACCTGAACGCTATTCCGGAATCCGAGGCCCTATGACTGCGATATATCAGTTACCTGTTCGATCTCGCCACGCACTGCTGCAGATGCTGTTGCTGATTGTCACGGTGTTACTGGCACCGCTGGCAGCCGCCAGTGTGTCACCCACCCAGAGTCCCAACGATCCGAACCAGTACCGGTTCATCGAACTCGACAATGGCTTACGGGTGATCCTCGCTTCGGATCCGGAAACCGACAAAGCCGCCGCCTCCATGAACGTCGCCGTGGGCAGCGGTAACGACCCGAAAGAGCGGGCAGGTCTGGCACATTTTCTTGAGCACATGCTGTTTTTGGGCACCGAGAAGTACCCGGAGGCGGGCGAATACCAGCAGTTTATTCGCAGCCACGGCGGCAGTCATAACGCGTTTACGGCGTTTGAAGACACCAACTATTTCTTTGATGTGGAAGCCGAGTTTCTGGAGCCGGCGCTGGACCGGTTCGCACAGCAGTTTTCTCATCCGCTGTTCACGCCGGAACTGGTGGATCGTGAGCGCAATGCCGTCCACTCCGAGTACAGTTCCAAGCTTAAAGATGACGGCCGGCGCCTGCTTTCTGTCAGGAAGGCGGCGGGCAATCAGAAGCATGCCTTCAGCCAGTTTGCGGTCGGCAACCTGGAGACCCTGGAAAATACCGAAGGCAACCCGCTTCGGCCCGACCTGATTCGTTTCTGGGAAGAAAACTATTCGGCGAACATCATGACCCTGGCAGTCTATGGCCCCCAGCCACTGGATGAGCTGGAAAGCATGGTTCAGGAGCGCTTTGGTGCCATCGCCAACCGTAATCTTGAACCCAAAGCTCACCCATACCCGCTGTACGACACCTCCCGGTTGCCGGAGAAAGTGACGGCCGAGACTCTGAAAGACAATCGCAGCATGACGCTGTCTTTCCCGATCCCGTCTCAGCAGCGTTACTACAAAAGCAAACCTGCAGCTTATGTTGCCAATCTGCTTGGTCACGAGGGCCCCGGCAGCCTGTTCGACGTTCTGAAACGCGCAGGCATGGTAGAAAGCCTTTCCGCAGGCACAGGGATGGACACCGGCGAACACGCCACTCTCGACATCAGCATGTCGCTCACCCGGGAAGGCCTGGAACACCAGGATGAGATCATTGCCCTCACCTTTGAATATATAGATCGTATTCGTGACAACGGCATCAGCCAGCAACGCTTCAACGAGATGCGACAGCTGGCCATGATTGATTTCCGTTTCCGGGAACGCGCTGAAGCGCAAAGCGAGGCCATGCGACTGTCCAGACTCCTCAAGGACTATCCGCCTGAAGATGTTCTAAGCGCCCCCTGGCTGTTGGAGAGGTATGCCCCAGAGCAATACAGGGCGATCCTCAATCAGCTGAAACCAGCCAACCTTAAAGTCTGGGTTGCCGCCCCCAACCTGGACGCGAGCGAGCCGAACCTCACGCGGTGGTATCAGACGCCATGGGTCAGGACGCCCCTGAACCTCGATAACCCGGCAGCTCCCAGCCTGGCTGAACAGCTTGCCCTGCCCGAATCCAACCCCTTTGTTCCAGAAGATCTCGAACTGGTGGGGGGGGACAGCATGGCTCACCCGGAGAAAATTGCCGAACTGGACGGACTGGATATCTGGTACGCCCGGGATACCCGTTTCGCCACTCCGAAAGCCAATCTGTTTGTCAGCCTGAGAACGCCGGCAGCGCGGGAATCCGCCCGGAGTTCAGTGCTCACACAACTGCTGGTGGACGCCATTAACACCAACCTCAACGCCTGGGCCTATTCTGCCCGGCTGGCCGGGCTGGACTACAGCGTCTACCCCCATCTTCGTGGCGTTACCATCCGTGTCGGCGGTTACAGCGACAAGCTGCACAAGCTGGCTAACCAGATATTGCTGGAGTTCGCCAATCCCGCCCTTACCGAACAGCGATTCAGGATTGCGCGACAGAACCTGATGGATGCTCTGGAAAACAAGAGCAAAGAACGGCCGGTGCAGCAGACTTCGGAATTTGTCCAAACCGCCTTGCTGGAAGGCACGTTTCCCGTGGAGGACCGCCTGGCCGCAGCGCGCGATATCACACTGGAGGAGCTGAGAGGCTTTGCTGACAGTTTCCTGGCCCGCACCGATCCCGTCATGCTCGCCCATGGCAACCTGACCCAGGCCAGTGCCTTGAATATGGCCAGACAGGTTCAGGCTCTGGTACTCGCCGATCACCAGCGTACAAACGTGGATCGGGCGCGAATTCGCCAGCTGCCTCAGGGCCAGACCGGCGCGCATCTGGCCGTTGAGCACCCCGATACCGGCTACACCTTATACCTGCAGGGCAACAACACTTCCTACGCGGAGCGGGCCCGGTACCGGCTACTGGCACAAATCATCAGCAGCCCGTTCTATGAGGAAATCCGGACCACGCGCCAGCTCGGTTACATCGTCTACGCGACCGCGTTCGAGATTCTGGAAACGCCGGCACTCGGGCTGGTTGTGCAATCCCCGTCCGCAGACGCACAAGCCATCGACGCAGCCGTTGAGGAGTTCAGCCAGGCTTTCGCGCAACAACTGGCGGAGATGGATAACACCCGGCTTGCGCGGGAAAAACAGGCAGTGATCAGCCAATTGCTGGAGCGTGACCGGCAACTGGGCGAAGTGTCCAGCCGTTACTGGCGGGAGATCGACCGGGAAAATACCAAGTTCAATAGTCGGGAAGTCCTGGCTGATGCCATTCAGAAAGTCTCGTTGGAGGAGCTGAAAGAAACCTTCGAACAGGCCATGCTTGAACGGCAACGTGCTCTGCTGGTCACCACCGGCGGCGATGCCGTGAATGATGATGCGATCCTTCAGACCCTGCGGGACCTGGGCCCTGTGCCGAAGGATTGACGGGAGAGATTACGAACCCGCCCGGCCATACTTCAGAGGCCGGGGCTATGATAGTCAGCGACTACCCACGTGATCTACCCGGAAACGGCAAGACAGTGTGAACAAATGAAAAATGACAGCCTTGAGCCCGCTGCCTCGGGCCGTTATCATACCGCCTCCTTTGCGATGCCCCCGTAGCTCATCTGGATAGAGCGATCCCCTCCTAAGGGATAGGTAGCAGGTTCGAGTCCTGCCGGGGGTACCATCCCAGCATTAAAATCAAATAGTTAGAATCGAAAATCCGATTAACCCACCAACCTACCCCTCAACCCCAAAACGATCAATTTTTAGCCAAAATTTTACTCACCAGCCACCTAGTTTTTACGACTTGGCGATCGCCGTTCGTCAATAGGGGCGATATCTCTCTGTTTTGCCTGACATTCAAGCACACGGTCCGGCCAAAATCTATTTGCTTGCTAGAACGACGAAATGGGGTAACGTCGAAATAGGTCTCGAATTGCGTGACCAATTCAAGAAGCAAGCAGAGGATATTCCAAAATGATGAAACACTTGATTGAACAGATTACCGACCTGCTCAAACAGGCCAACGCTCTGGCGGAGACTCTCGACAATTTCGAGCTGAGCACGGCGGAACTGAAAGTGTCCTGCACGGATGGCACCAGGCTGGTAATTGGCGATACTCTCCAAAATTACAGCGATGGCACCACCGGTGACAGCTCCCTGTCACAGCTAACACCCGCGACCGCCAGCGCTGCGGACCAGCTGGGCACCATCAAAAAGAACGTCTGGTTCTGATCGGAGGGATTCAACATGGATTTCATGAAAAAGACCCAGAACCTGGCGGCCACGCTCACCAAAGAGTTCAATTGCGAAGAGATCAATCTCACCGTCCAGATGCGACGGGGAGAGGACTGGATTACGCTCGATCTTTTCCAGAATTCTGAGGAGCCAAATAAGTTCTACGCGACCGTTGACTACTCTTCCAGCCAGCACCCTCAACTTGGTGCGGGGAAAACCATGCACTGAGGCGTCACAAAAAAACCACCCTCCGATTCCAATTTCGCGAGGGTGGGCATCGGTCAGCTAGAGTCATAAATAGACACCCGCACGATTTTTGTCTCCAGCAACGATACTTAAATCAGCCAGCGTTTACTCGCGGATGCATCGCGCGCTTCTTCAAATCTCACCTCGTCGCATGTAGGGCTGCTAATATGCCCTTGATCTATCCACGTTTTCTCCTGAAACTTTGGTAGACTTTCGGAGCTAGTCTAAATCGCTCAATGCCAACAGTATTCTGCCTGCTGGGGCACCAATGATAAGGCAAGGGAGGCGCCAAGCCTGATGGACGTTTTTGAATTCAGGGATAAGCTGGTCGGTGACTACCGGGACTTTACCCGCTCCTTTATTCAGCCCAAGGCTGAGGACATCTGCACCTTCCTGGACAGCGAATACGATGGCGGCCGCTACTGGCCCTCTCCACTGATTCAGATCAACCCGTCCTACGTCACCACGGGCACCGTCGATTCCCTAGCCTCCGAGGGCATCCTCACGCCCATTACCGCCAGCATCTTCCGGTTCGGCAAGAGCGCCACTTCCTCTGGAGTGCCTGCAACGCTCTACAAGCACCAGCGAGAGGCTATTGATTGTTGCCAGCGCAATGAGCCCTACGTTCTGACCACAGGCACTGGCTCGGGCAAGTCTCTCTCCTACTTCATCCCCATGGTTGATGCGATCGTCCGGGATAAGCAGCAAGACCCCACTCCTCGAATTCGCGCTATTGTTATCTACCCAATGAACGCTCTGGCGAACAGCCAGAAGGAAGAACTGGAAAAATTTCTATCTGACTACGCCGATGACACCCGGCCTATCAGCTACGCCCGCTACACCGGTCAGGAAGACCAGGAAGAGCGGGAAAGGATCATGCAGAATCCTCCCGACATTATCCTGACCAACTACATGATGTTGGAACTGCTGATGACCCGGCAGAACGAACGGGACAAGGCAGTTATCAGGCACTCCAATGGGCTTCAGTTCCTGGTACTGGACGAACTGCACACCTACCGCGGCCGCCAGGGTGCCGATGTTGCGATGCTAGTCCGCCGTGTTCGGGAACGGATGAATCTGGGTCTGATCTGCATCGGCACATCCGCCACCATGGCAACCGATGGCACCCGGGAAGAGCGTCAGGCCAAGGTAGCTGAGGTTGCCTCCAAGATGTTTGGCCAGAAAGTGCCTGCGACAAACATCATTGGCGAAACCTTGCAGCGCCAAATTCCAGGAGACATGCCGGATAAAGCCGCACTTGCAGCGGCACTGCAACAACTGCTCCCGGCGCAGATCGATTTCGACACTCTACGAAAGCACCCTGTCGCCGCCTGGGTGGAACTCACTCTCGGCATTGTTAAAGAAGAAGGGATGTGGGTCCGAGCAAAACCCAAGACACTCGAAGAAGCGGCGGACCTGCTGAGTCAGGCCTCTGGCCTTGCCCCCGAACACTGCCAGCGTTACCTCGCACAGTTCCTGTTACTGGCCTACCGCACCAGAGACATAAACGATAAACCACTGTTTGCGTTCCGCCTGCACCAGTTTATCTCGGGTGCAGGCGACCTCTACGCCACACTCGAAGAGCCGGGTAAACGCACCCTCGATCTACATGGCCAACAATACGTTCCTGGTGATCGCTCTCGGCGCTTTTACACCGTGCATTTCTGCCGTAGTTGCGGCCAGGATTACTACCCTGTCTGGCATAAACAAAATGATGAAACCGGCGAACTCGGATTCCAGCCCAGAGACATCAAGGAAACGTCTGCAGAAGAGGAAGACACAGGCTACGGCTTTGTCATGCTCGGTCACTGGAACGAAGAGGACTACCCGGAAACCTGGTTGGACTTCAAGAAAGACCCACCCAAAATAAAGTCTTACTATTCCAAGTTCCGCCCCCAGGAGATTCATGTCCTGCCCAGTGGGGCTCAGCACCTGGAGGGCGCACGAGGCTACTATTTACCTGGCGGTTTTCGTTTTTGCCTGAACTGTGGCCAGGCACATAGCTCCGGACGGGACTGGACCCGACTTGGCTCTCTATCAGCAGAAGGTCGGAGTTCGGCCACTACCACGCTTACCCTGTCGTCACTGAGATACCTTCTGGGTGCGGATAATGAGCTGGCGGATGAAGCCAGAAAGCTGCTTGGATTCAGCGACAACCGACAGGATGCTGCGCTCCAGGCCGGTCATTTCAATGATTTTATGCAAATCCTGCTGGTAAGAGCCGGTGTTCTTGCCTCGCTAGAGCAGCAGGACGGTGCCCTGCTAACCGACCGGGACCTCGCTCAGCACATCTTCAATGCCCTGGGTATGAACAGTGACGACGAAGCCATACGGGCTGACTACCTCCAGAACCCGGATCAACGCATTCCCCGGCTCAAGCGTGATGCCGAAGAAGCCATGCGAAACGTATTGGGCTATCGGGCATACCACGACCTGCGCCGTGGCTGGCGTTTCACAGTGCCGAACCTCGAACAATTAGGTTTGTTGGAAATAGCCTACGACGGACTGACAGAACTGACAGAAGATGACAGCGTTTGGGAAAAGTCCCCCGATATGCTTGCAAAGGCAACCCCTGCAGTTCGTTATCAGGTGTGCAAACTGGTACTGGATGTCATGCGCAAAAACCTGTGCATCCGTACCCGTTATCTGGACCACCTGCAGCACGAGCAGTGGGTAAACCTGGCCGCTACTCACCTTACAGAGAAATGGCAGCCTGGCAGTGCCAGAGATATGGCCAAAGGCAGCCACGCCATTATTGGCAGCAGACCAAAGGGGCGGGAGTTCGACCTCGTGTCACTGGGCAGCCGGTCCCGTCTTGCCCAAGAGCTCAAAAAGCCGGGCATTTGGGGCAATGCTCCTTACGAGCCCCTGAACGATAAGAACTGGCCGGCGCTCATCGAAGCACTGCTTCAGGCACTGGAAACCTACGGATTGATTGAAGCCGAAACCGTCGATAAAGAGCTCAGCGGTTACCAGTTGATTGGGGAAGTTCTAGTCTGGAAACGTGGCAGTGGAACTCCGGAGCGCGATCCCCTGGCACCGGCCATTGCCAACAACCCTTACTTCACCGCGCTCTACCAGGCTGTCGCAGATAGCCTGAAACATCAGCACCATGATTGGTTCCAGTTCCTGGCGCACGAACACACCGCACAAGTTGATCCAGAAGACCGCGAAGATCGGGAACGTGCGTTCCGATCCGGTGAGCTGAGGGTTATGTTCTGCTCCCCGACCATGGAGCTGGGTGTAGATATCAGCTCCCTGAACACGGTCTACCTACGAAACGTTCCGCCAACACCGGCGAACTACGCCCAGCGCAGCGGCCGAGCCGGCCGCTCTGGCCAGCCAGCACTGGTAGTCACCTATTGCGCTGCACAAAGCCCCCACGACCAATATTTCTTCCGCGAACCCAGACGCATGGTGCACGGGCAAGTGACCCCGCCCATGCTGGATCTGGCAAACGAAGAACTGGTCAGCAGTCACCTGTTCGCCACCTGGCTATCTGAAACGGGAACTCGATTACCAGCCGCTATCAACGAACTGATCGACGTAACCGAAGAGGGCATGCCAATCAGTGAGAGCTATGCCGACTCCCTGGCCAACGAAAAGGCGCTTGCCGGTGCCCAACAACGCGGCAAGCGGCTGATGCAGCTGCTCGGCGATGCGCTAGCGCCGGCCCAAGGCGTATGGCTCAACAGCCAGGAGCCGCTGGAAGTAGCTGCATCAGGGTGGGCAGATAAACGCCTTCAGCAGGCCATGGCAAGGCTCAACGATTGCTTCACTCGCTGGCGCGATCTTTATAGATCCACGTTGAAACAGATCGAGGAAGCCAATCGCTTGATGACCAGCCCGGCCAGCAGCAAGCGGGAGCGGGATATTGCAAAAAGGCGCTGGGAGGAAGGTTCCATTCAGTTCAGTCTGCTTCAGGATAACAGCAAGCGGCAGTCAGACTTTGAAACCTACCGTTATCTGGCTGGCCAGGGTTTCCTTCCAGGCTACAACTTCCCCCGCCTGCCGCTGGCGGCCTTTATCCCCGGCACCCGAACCAGTCGGCGGGAAAATCATAACCGTGTCTTGTCACGGCCCCGGTTCCTAGCGATTTCGGAATTCGGTCCGCTCAGTCTTATTTACCACGAAGGCCAGCAGTACAGAGTTAAACGGGTCATTCTCGGCGCCGTGGATCAGCAACAAGTGACAGAGGCCAAGCTACCCGAGCAGCAGGCCAAAATGTGCGGGCATTGTGGTTACGGGCACTTCAACGAACAACTCGACCTGGATCTTTGCGTGGCCTGCCAGACACCACTGTCGGAAGGGAAAATGGTGCACAACCTTTTCCGCATTGAAAACGTGGCCACGCGCCCGGTAACCCGCATCACTTGCGACGAAGAAGAGCGCATGCGCCAGGGCTACGACCTTCGCACCACGCTCCAGTACCCGGAAGAGAATGGTGTTCTGAAAGCTGTGCGCAGCAACATGCAACAGGGCGATGACCCGCTCGCTGAGATGGAGTATGCGCAACAAGCCCACATCTGGCGCATCAACCTGGGCTGGAAACGACGCAAAAATAAAGAAATTGACGGGTTCATGATTGATCCACTCAATGGCACCTGGCTGAAAGACGATGAACAGGGTGGCAACGAAGACAACGAGGCCGACGAACCGGTGAATCAACGCCAGCGTATTTCTCCCTTCGTCACCGATCGGCGCAATGTCCTGGTGCTTCGGCCAAAACTGGCCATGTCACCCACCACGGCAGCCACGCTGCAATACGCGATCAAGCGCGGCATTGAGCTCAACTTCCAGTTGGAAGAAAGCGAGCTGATGGCAGAGCCCCTGCCAAACATGCAAGAGCGCAATGCACTGCTCTTTTATGAAGCAGCCGAAGGCGGTGCCGGGGTGCTTACTCGCCTTGCCACAGAACCCTCTGCGTGGCGCCAGGTGGCTGAAACCGCCCTGGAGCTGATGCACTGGCAGCGACCGGATGACAATGTTGCCTGGCATGAGTTGCCTCAAGACCAATGGCAAGACACCAACACCAGCTGTGAGGCGGGCTGTTATCGCTGCATCCTCAGCTACTTCAACCAACCAGATCACGAAAACATCGACCGCCGCGACCGGGAAGCCCTCCAGTGGCTTGCCCAGTTAACAGAAATGACTCTGGAAACAGGCTCTGGCGGCAATCGGCCAGCGGATCAGGCGGCGCAACTTAAACGAGCCAGCGGAAGCAGTCTTGAGCAAGCCTGGCTGGATGCGCTCCAGCGCTATTCACTGCGTCAACCGGATGCGGCACAGCCTTACCTCAAAGAGTTCAATGTACGGCCGGACTTCGCCTACCGCGATAGCCGGGCCCTGATCTTTGTAGACGGCCCCCATCACGACCACGAAGACCGCCGCATGATCGACCAGCAACAAACACGGGATCTTGAAGACGCGGGCTTCCTGGTGTTGCGCTTCCCCAAAGAAACCAACAGCTGGCCCGCCTTATTTGCGAGCCATCCGGATGTATTCGGCACCATGACTGAACCAGCTAAACGGGAGACTTCCGACTCATGAATGCACCAGCCACCTCACCCGCCTATAACCCGGGCAGCATTGTCAGGGCGCGCGATCGGGAGTGGGTTGTGCTCCCGGAGTCTGCCGGTGACGACCTTTACCTGAGGGCCCTGGGTAGCGGCGATGACGACCGCATCCGACTGCTGGCGGCACTTGAGCGCGTGGAGCAGGCCCTCTTCCCTGCACCGCACCCTGAGGATGCCCGCGAAGGTAACCAGCAGTCCGGCCAATTACTGCGCGATGCCATGCTGCTGAAGCTTCGGGCTGGTGCCGGGCCTTTCCGTGCCATTGGCAACCTGGCATTCGAACCAAGGGCCTACCAACTGGTGCCTCTGCTAATGGCACTCAAACAGGAGGTAGTGCGTCTGCTAATTGCCGATGACGTGGGTATCGGTAAAACCATCGAGGCTGGGCTGATTCTGCGGGAACTGATCGACCGCGGCGAGGTAAAAGGCTTCACTGTGCTTTGCCCGCCCCATCTGTGCGAACAGTGGCAAGAGGAGCTGAGCGAAAAATTCCACCTGCGCCCGGTGATTGTCAGCCGTCACACGGCGGCTAGACTTGAGCGAGGCCTGCTACAAAGCGAATCCCTGTTCCAGCACTACCCTTACACGGTGGTCAGCCTGGACTACATAAAATCCAACCGTCGCCGGGACGAATTCCTCAGCAGCTGCCCCGATTTCGTGATCGTAGACGAAGCCCACACCTGCGCCCAGGGCAGCGGCCAGGGCCGGCACCAACGCTATGCCCTGCTCAAAGGGCTGGCTGAAAAGGCTACTCGCAACCTGCTCTTGCTGACAGCCACGCCACACAGCGGCGATGAGCAAGCCTTCCAGAATCTCCTCGGACTACTCGATCCGGAATTTGCCACACTGACGCGCCTGGACGACAGCCGAAACCCCATTCGCAGGCGCCTTGCCAAGCATATGGTTCAGCGTCGCCGTCAGGATATCGCCGAATGGCAGGACAATACCCAGTTCCCGGATCGCGAGGTGGCTGAAACGGCCTACCGCATGCAAGGCGACTGGATGGGGTTATTCCAGGATGTCGTTAATTACGCCAGAGAGCTGGTAGACCGCGCCGAGGACCTGGACCAATTCCAGCAGCGCCTGCATTGGTGGGCCGCTCTGGCCTTGCTGCGCTGCATATCCTCGTCACCTGCGGCGGCCGTTCGAACACTCCAGAACCGGATAGATCGCTCCACCCAGCCAGAAGCAGACTCCGCAAAAGCGATCGATACTCTGGACGAGCTGGGCAACAGAACCATTCTGGACAGCAGTGACGAAAGCCAGGACGACCTGGAACCCAGTGCCCAGGTTGAAGACGTGCCTTTGCTGCAACAACTGATTGCCCGAGCCGCCAGCCTGCAAGGCCCAAAAGCCGACCCCAAGCTGAAGCAGCTGATTGCCCGGCTCAAACCCATGCTTGAGGAGGGCTACCGACCCGTCATTTTTTGTCGTTACATACCAACGGCGCATTATGTAGCAGAGCACCTGGCCAAGGCGTTCAAGGGGTACAACGTTCAATGTGTCACCGGTGAGCTGCACCCGGCCGAGCGGGAAGAGCGTGTAGAAGCGCAGGCCAACGAGGACGAACCACCCATTCTTGTGGCCACCGACTGCCTGTCAGAGGGTATCAACCTGCAAGAGCATTTTGATGCCGTCATTCACTATGACCTGGCCTGGAATCCCACTCGCCATGAGCAGCGAGAGGGCCGTGTAGACCGGTTCGGCCAGCGCACGCCGGTGGTTAAAGCGCTAATGCTATATGGCGACAACAATCCGGTAGATGGCGCGGTACTGCGGGTGATCATCCGCAAAGCCGAAGCCATCCGCAAAGCACTGGGGGTCAGCGTGCCCATGCCCGAAGACGAAAATCGGGTAACTCAGGCCATCATGCAGACGGTACTGCTCACCCGCGGCCTGGACAGCGGCATGAGCCAGATGGGCCTGGGGCTGGAGGAAGTCGAAACCCTGGACGACATAGAACAGCAAGTGGACGTAAGCTGGGAGAGCGCCCGGGACAAAGCCAAACGCAACCGCACCATCTTTGCCCAGCAAGCCATCCATCCGGAAGAGGTGCTGCCGGAATGGCAGCGTATGCAGGAGGTTCTGGGCAGCCAGGCTGACGTGCAGCGCTTCATCACCAAAGCTCTGGCGGCATTGCGGGCACCGCTTCAACCCCACCGGCAACACTACCGCATGAGCTGGAGTGAACTGCCCGCAGCCATCCAGCAAAGACTGGAAGGCCATGGCATCCGCCGACTGGATCAGATCGGGTTTACGCTACCGTTGCCACGAGATGTGGCTTACATTCACCGCAGCCACCCTCTGGTCACCGTGCTGGCGGATGAACTTGCCGAACGCGCCCTGGAATCGGAAGACCTACCTGCCGCAGACCGCCCCGCCCGCCGGGCGGGTGCCATCACCACCAATCAGGTGGATCAACGCACCATCATCGCCCTGCTGCGTTTGCGCACCAACCTGGTGGTAGAGCGGGAAGGCAATCGCCGGGAAATGCTGGCGGAAGAAGCCGTCACCGTCGTGATGGAAGGCAACCAGATGCCCCGTCAGCTCAGCACAGAGGAAGCGGTGTCACTGTTTAACCTGGATGCGACACAAAATACCACACCCGATGTGCGCGAGCGTGCCGTTAAGCAGGCTCTGGAGCGTCTTCAGGAACAACAAGCGGCTCTGGATGGCATTGCCCGCGGGCATGGCCAACAACTCCTGCAAGATCACCGAAGGGTGCGGGATTCAGAACGGGAGGGCCGCGGTACTTTCCAGGTTAACCCACAACTGCCAGCCGATATTCTGGGCGTGTACGTACTGATGCCAGAGGTAGCGTTTTGAGCACTACAAACAACACCCAAGCCAACCAGAACAGCATTTTTACTCTGGAGGGCGGCCTGTTGCCCGCCGACCTGTTCAACCAATTGGCAGGCCTGCAGCTAAAGGGGCAAACCGCAGCAGACTACAACATTCCCCAGGGCCTGACCCTCCGGGACGAAATCGGCCGCTTCTGGCGAATTGCCCAGGCCAACTGGCAAAACTTTGACCAGCAACGCCAGCGCAGTGACCTTGCCAACCCGACCTCAGCCGCCCAGCACTGGCTGCAGAGCCTGCTGACCCAGGTATTTGGCTTTTCCGACCTGCACGCCTATTCCGAGCCGCAAATGATCGATGAGCGCGGCTTCCCGATTACCCATCATGCCTTCGGTGGCCGGGTACCCATGGTGTTTTGTGCACCGGGCGACAAAGCCCTGGATACCGCCGACCCTCGCTTCGGCCACGAAGGCCGCCGGCGCAGCCCCACCGGCCTGTTGCAGGAATACCTGAACGCCAACGACCAGGCACTGTGGGGCCTGGTCAGCGATGGCCAACGCCTTCGTATTCTGCGGGACAACCCGTCCATGACCCGCCCTGCTTATATCGAAATAGACCTGGCCACGTGCTTTGCCGAGGAACAGCTGCCAGAGTTTCGTATTCTTTGGCTGCTGCTCCACGCCAGCCGCTTTCAGCCGGGCACCAATAACGACGGCGAAACCAGCCCCAGTCACTGCTGGCTGGAACAATGGCGCGCCGAGGCAGAAGAACAGGGCGAGCGGCTGCTGGACAAGTTGCGCGTGGGTGTTACCGAAGCCCTGGGTGCATTGGGTAACGGCTTTCTGCGTCACCCGCAAAACGACGAACTCCGCCAGCAGTTTGAATCCCGTGAGCTGGATGCTCAAACCTATTACCAGGAATTGCTGCGCATGGTGTATCGCATGCTCTTCCTGCTGCGGGCAGAAGCGCGGGACCTGCTGCATCCGGAAGGGAGTGACCCACTGGCCCGGGAGCGCTATCGGGAAGGCTACAGCCTGGATGTGCTGCGCCGGGCGGCCCGCAAGCCCCATCGCTTTGAAGCCCGCCATCACGATCTCTGGCTGACAGTGCAACACACCATCAACGGCCTGGCTACCGGCCAACCCTTGCTGGCACTCCCGGCCCTGGGCGGCCTGTTTGGCAATGATCAGTGCCCCAACCTCGACAACGCACTGATTGATAACCAGTCACTGCTAAAAGCCATCAAGGCCCTTACCTGGCACCCCAGCGAGACCAGCAACAGCCTGGTGGCCACTGACTACGCCAATATGGATGCCGAAGAGCTTGGCTCGGTGTACGAAGCCCTGCTGGAGCTGGTACCGGCCATTAACACCACGCCCTGGCAGTTCAGCTTTATCGGCCTGGATGAAAACACCACCACCTCCGGCAACCTGCGCAAGCTGACCGGCTCCTACTACACGCCGGATGTGCTGGTGCAGTCGCTGATTGATACCGCCCTCAAACCAGTGATTCGCGAGCGCCTGGTGGATAACCCGGACGAACCGCGCCAGGCCCTGCTCGACCTGCGCGTGGTAGACCCGGCCTGTGGCTCCGGCCACTTCCTGCTGGCGGCCACCCGCACCCTGGCCCGGGAGCTGGCGCAACTGGATGCCGAGGGCAGCGAACCCACACCTGCCCAGTTCCAGCACGCCCTGCGCGAGGTAGTACAACATTGCATATTCGGGGTAGACGTGAACCCCATGGCCGTGGAGTTGTGCCGCACCGCACTGTGGATGGAAGCCCTGGAACCCGGAAAACCGCTGACCTTCCTCGACAGCCACATCCAATGTGGCAACGCTTTGGTGGGCGTGTATGACCCCGCCGTGCTGGAAACCGGCATACCCGACGATGCTTTCAAAGCCCTGGAGGGCGACGACAAGGCGCTACTGAAAGACCTGAAGAAGACCAACAAACAACAGGCCCAAACCCTGGCGATTGATTTGCGCATCAACGCCCAGCAACTCGCTGCCGTGGAGGAACTACCGGAAGAATCCCTGGATGAGGTGCTCAACAAGCGTCAGCAATGGCAGGCCGCCCAGCAAAGCCAGGAAGCCCGTCGCGCCCGACTATTGGAAGACCTGTGGACCGCTGCGTTCTTTGTCCCGAAGAACCAGGGCTACGCCAACCGCATTCCGGATAACGGTGCGCTGAAGGCGGCCCACCGGGGTGAACTCAGCCCAGAAGTGGAAGCGGAAGTACGGCTGCGTGCAGAACAAAACCGTTTCTTCCACTGGCCACTGCAATTCCCGGAAGTATTCAACCGGGGCAACGCAGGTTTTGATGTGGTGCTGGGCAACCCGCCTTGGGAGCGCATCAAGCTTCAGGAACAGGAGTTTTTCGCCTCCCGGTCCCCTGAAATCGCTACGGCACCCAACGCTGCAGCCCGCCGAAGAATGATTCAGGCGCTGGAGTCGAGCAACAGCGAACATGATCAAGCCCTGCACCGGGACTTCTTTGAAGCTCGACATGCCGCTGAAGCTGCCAGCCAGTTTGTGCGCGGCAGCACACGCTTTCCATTGACCGGTACCGGTGATGTCAATCTGTATGCCCTGTTTGCCGAGTTGGCGTTGAACCTGACCGCCAGCCGTGGCCGAGCCGGTATCATCGTTCCTACAGGCATTGCTACGGACGACAGCACCAAGGCTTATTTTGAAGCCCTGGCTTCCGGCAAGCGATTGGCCAGTTTGTTCGATTTCGAGAATCGCGAAGGACTGTTCAAAGGGGTACACCGTAGTTACAAATTCAGCCTTCTAACCATCGCTGATCAGATTGATCACGCGGACCTGATGTTCTTCTCCACCCGGATTGAGCACCTGGACGACCAAGAGCGGCTGTTCCAATTGTCTCCGGAAGACTTCGCACTGATCAACCCGAACACCCGCACCTGCCCGGTGTTCCGGGCGAAAAAAGACGCGGAGCTGACTCGTAAGCTGTATCGCCAAGCGCCGGTGTTGATGCAGGAGAACCCTGAAACCAATCCTTGGAATATCAAGTTCCAGGCGATGTTCCACATGTCCGCCGACAGCGATCTGTTCCGCACCTATCAGCAACTCGACGATCAAGGCGCCCAGCTCGAAGGCAACCAATTCCACCTTGATGGCACCCGCTACCTGCCGTTGTACGAAGCCAAAATGGTGCACCACTACGACCACCGCTTTGCGACCTACGAAACTGACGGCGAAACCACCCGCGACACGACGGTAGCGGAAAAACGGCAGTCTGGTTACGCCCCGCTTCCCCGGTACTGGGTGGAAGAGCGTGAGGTATTGCTGCGCACCGCCGATATGCCCCGTGCTGTGCTGGATGGCCTGAAAAAGCAGGACACCGCCAAGTTGGAGGAAGGCCTGCGCCAATGGTTGGCGGGCCAGCTGCTGATCAGAGAGCAGTTTGAAGAAGCCTCGCAACTGCTGGGTAGCCAAGTAACCAAGCGCGGCACCACCGGCAACCTGTTCCAAACCGCCGAGTTCACCAAAAATGGCCTGGCGGCCCGCAAAATGGCTGAAGATCATCCGATGACCGATGCGGAGCTGGATGACTGGCTATCAGCTTTTGCGGCACAACAGAATTACGTTTCGCTGGTAGAAGGTCGGCTGGAGAGTCGAAGTCCTAAGTACCTGATCGGATGGCGGCGGAATGCCCGCTCCAATGACGAACGCACTTTGATCTCTGGCTTGCTTCACCTTACCGCTGCTGGCGACAGCCTGTTCATTATGAAACCCAAGGCCACTCCATCTCGCTACGCAGCTCTATATGCATCGCTGAACTCGATTGTCACTGACTGGGTTGCCCGGCAGAAGCTCGGTGGCGTCAACTTTAGTTTCTATTACATGGAACAGCTTCCGATACTCCCACCAGAGGCTTACGGTGAAGAGGACTTGGATTACATCACCCCACGTGTTCTAGAACTCACCTACACCAGCCACGATCTCGCGCCCTTCGCCCGCGACCTGGGCTACGATGGCGAGCCGTTCGGCTGGGACCCAGACCGCCGGCACCAATTGCGCTGCGAACTTGATGCCTACTATGCCAGGCTGTATGGGCTAACTCGGGACGAACTGCGCTACACCCTCGACCCCGCCGAGGTGATGGGGCCAGATTATCCATCCGTCACCTTCCCTGGCCTCAAGCGCAAGGAAATCGCCGAGCACAGCGAATACGTAACCCAGCGCCGGGTACTGGAAGCCTTTGATCAACTTTCCGCAACCGAAGGAACTCCGTCATGAGCCAGTACAATTCCCGTCATGACATCAAAGCTCTGCTTGAGGCCGCCCAGCTCTGGAAGGACCAATGCCTCCTGGATGACGGCCCTCTGCTGGGTGATGGCAAGTATTGGAGCACTGACAAGCTGACGGAGTTGGATCAACGCTTTATCCAGAACCCCCAGGAAGGCGATGAAAGTTACTTCGACAAACTGGCGCTACAGCTGTCGGATGCCTCCCCCGAGGCCATCAAACTGATGGCAGAGCTGAACTGGTTGTTGCTGCTGTTCTCCACCAACATCAAGCCCGGTACCAAGCGGGATCTGGTGCGCAATATCTGGGAATTATCCGGCGACACGCTAACAGAAAGCTGGCTACTGGAAGACGCGACCCTCTCAGGAGCAGGGAGTACAGGTACTGGCTACAACACCTTGCGGTGGCGTGAGTTAGTGTTCCTGATCGAAATAATGAAAGCTTTAAAGGCCCTGGCACCCGAGGCCCAACGCCAGACACTGGAAAGTCCCTGGTCCTTTGCAGACTGGCTGGAAAGCATTCCCGATGCCAAGGCAAGACAGTTTCGCCATATCATCTGCTTCCTGCTCTTTCCAGATCACTTTGAGTCCATATCCGTGGGCAGTGACAAAAAAGAAATAGCCCGGGTGCTCGGCGACCTACCCAAAGCCAAGCTCAAGGCAATGAGCAACCGGGAAGTGGATGAAACGCTGCTGGAGATACGCAAACAGTTGGAAGAGCAGGAGGAGCAAGGCGTTGATTTCTACGCCTCACCCTGGGTCGACCAATGGCGCCCCTCGCCTCGGGTATGGCTAATGGCCTGGAACCCGGAGAACTGGGAGTGGAAGTCCTTTCAGGATGACCGGCTTCGGGTGGCCCGTGGGGAGAACGTCACTCTACCCTGGCGCACCGCTTCCAAGCAGTTAAAAGAGGGCGACACCGCTTACCTTGTGAGACTGGGTGAAGAGCCGAAAGGCTTGGTCGCCCGTGGCACAGTGACTAGTGAACCCTATGAAGATGCCCACTACGACTCGGATTTGGCGGACAAGGGCGAGAAAGCACTATATGTGGACATCACACTGACCGATCTGCGAGATCCAAAGGCAGAGCCCTACATCAGTCTGGCGGACCTGAAAGCCGGCACTGTGGATAGCCAGAACTGGACACCGCAAGGCTCTGGTATCGAAATCAAACCCAGGTCCGCGAAGCTCGTGGCGGGCCTCTGGAACAAGTTGCCGCCTGTAAAGGTGATAGAGGCTAATCAGCCTACGTCTCGGCAACAGGCCATCAATATCGGCAGACCGGTGAATCAGATTTTCTACGGGCCACCCGGCACAGGCAAAACCCATCATTGGCGTAATCACATCCAGCCAAAATACGAACGGGCCGCCAGCCAGGTCTCAACGGGCGAATGGCTGGAGGAGCAGTTGGCCAATACGTCCTGGTGGGAGGCCGTGGCGCTGGCCCTCGCAGACCTGACCCAGAAGGGGAAAAGTGCAACGGTCAACGAACTGTTGCTGCACCCTTACTTCAAGGCAAAGACTCGGGTGCAAGGCCGTGTTGGCAGCAATAACCTCCGCGCCCAGTGCTGGGCTGCATTGCAGAGCCACACGGTAATGGAATCGGAAACCGTCAACTACTCACCGGATAAACGCCAGCCTCCGCTTATCTTTGACAAGAAACCCGGTGGACAGTGGATCTTCGCCGGCGATTGGGAGGAAGCCGGGGAAGGCCTGCGCGAGCAGCTCAAGAAACTGCAGTCAGGGCCTCAAAACGAGGAAACGCGGATCAAACGCCACCTGACAGTGACCTTCCACCAGTCTTACAGCTACGAGGACTTCGTGGAAGGAATCCGGCCCCAAACCACCGCCGAAGGCGGCATCAGCTATGAAGTACGAGATGGTCTGTTCAAAGCTTTTTGTAACCGGGCTCGGCAAGATCCGATTCAACGCTACGCTTTGTTCATTGATGAAATAAATCGGGGCAACATCTCCCGTATCTTTGGCGAGCTGATTACCCTGATCGAGGCCGACAAACGGGCCTGGTGGGATGAGGAAGGCCACCTGGTGGACGGCATGGAGATTACGCTGCCCTATTCTGGTGAACGCTTTGGTGTGCCGAAGAACCTGGATATCTACGCCACCATGAATACGGCCGACCGCTCGATTGCGCTGATGGATGCAGCGTTGCGCCGACGGTTCCGTTTCATAGAGCTAATGCCAGAGCCCAAACAGATAACCGGCAACCAGGGGGATGGTTACATACCGGATGGCGAGGGAGGCCTGCTGAGCCTGCGCGACTTGCTGAGTGCCATTAACCTGCGCCTGCGTTATCTGTTGCACCGGGATCAAACCTTCGGTCACGCGTACTTTATGGAGGTGAAGGATATCGACAGCCTGCGCCACGCGATGGTCTACGACATCATCCCCATGCTGGCGGAATACTTCTACGACGACTGGCAGCAGATTCGCAGAGTACTGGCGGACGACACCGCGCCGGCGGAGCATCAGATTATTACCCGCAAGCTACTAGACCCTGGGCTGCTGTTTGCCGGCTCGGACGTGGATATGCCAGAAAAGCCTGACTTCCGGGTGAAGCAGCCAGGCGATATCACACCGGATGCCCTGCGTAAGATCTATGAATCACTGGAAATGCCGGCGTGAAACTGGTCAGCGCAGTTGAGCATGGCTGGCTGAGTATCGGCAATGAAGGTGACCTGACGGCGCAGGAAGCTGATGCACTGGCCACCGCGGAGAGTGTGCTCCCCAAGAATTGCCTTGAGTGGAGCCGCAATAGGGTGAAATTCAGGCAGTTCTGTGGTGTTGTGCAGGTTCAACAAGTGCTGCAGATTGAGATTCTGCCGAAGGTATTTCCCCATCAGACACCCGAGCAGCAGCGCACCACGCTGATTGAAATGCTGGATACCGCCGGCGACATCGAAGGGCTGAGTGCCCAGCAAGCGGGCCTGGGAACCAGCAATCACCGACTTCTGGATGTATTCATACGCCACTTTTTGAGGTTGCTTGAAGCTCAGCTTCAACAGGGGCTGCTCCGGGACTATCGGGATGTGGAGGATATGCTCGACCAAGTTCGAGGCCGGATTGACCTGATCCGCCAGCAGCGGGAGAACCTGTTCAAGCCTCAGCGTCTGGCTTGCCGTTTCAATGAGCTGGTGGTGGATATTCCCGTGAACCGCCTCCTGCATACAGCGCTGCTGTGTATGACCCATCTGGCAAGCTCGCCCATGCTTCGCCAACACATTCAGAGTGTGCGGATGCGCTTTGGCGGCATCGGTGTCATTCACAAAGGCGATCACCTGCCCCGCGCCGACGACCTGAACCGGATGCAGCGTCGCTATGCCAGTGTGGTGGAGCTGGCTCGACTGTTTATTGACGGCCAGTACCTGGATGCCCGGGCCGGCCAGCAGCAGGTTTACAGCCTGCTCTTCGACATGAACCAGCTATTCGAGCGCTTTGTAGCCGTCAAACTTAGGCCAACAGCCCGAAAGATGGGCCTGCGCCTGATGGAGCAAGGTCCACGCAGGTACCTGGGCGAAGATGACTCCGGCAAAGGCCGGCTTCTGATGCGCCCAGATATCAGCTTATTGGATGACCTGAACCGGCCGGTAGCCATTCTGGACACCAAGTGGAAACTGCTGGAATCCAGTAACCCTCTGGCTTCTCTCTCCTCCGCAGATCTCTATCAACTGAGTACTTATGCTAGCGCCTACCGCTGTGACCAGGTGATGCTATTGTATCCGGAGCAATCGGGTTTTCGGGGGGAGTACCAGATGAGCTTGAACCTTGCTCGCCCCGTTACACTTAATGTTCTCGCAGTGCCTTTAGATGGAAAGGGGCTCTCGCTATCGGTTCGAAACGTAGCGGAATTCATGTAGAAAGCGATGCAAAGACTACAGCGTTCATGCTAATGATCGGAGAAGCCGATATGAAGAAGGAAACCAAGACTAAAGATGAACTTCACACCGAAGTCATTAATGCAGCTATAGAACTGTTTGAGGGAGACAAGGAAAGGGCCGAACTCTGGCTTTCTGCATCTCTCCCTGCGATCGGCACCGAGATTCCCATCCACTACATTGATACCCCCGAGCGAGTCCAACAGCTACTCGACATTATCGGCCGGCTCGAACACGGGGTATGGACATAGAAATCGTGCCCATTTGTCACGACGCTGTTAGAGATACTCTGGAAGTAAATTACGGATATTGACCAACACCGAAGGAAGCGAAACCCTCTTGCATCCACATGAAATATAAGTATAAAACCAAATGCCAACAATGACTGCGAGCTCAATGGATAGCATGCTACAAGTGATTCTGGACACCGCTTCTCACGTGACTGCAGAGATCTTATCCCACGAAGTTACCGTCGTGGTTTGCCTCGCGATACTTGCATGGGGCGCAATCGCAACGTTTAGATTTCATCGTCGATTTAGCCCCCTCCTTCGGGACTTCCGAGAGAGACATGCTCTGTTAGAGCAAAAGTGCGAAACCGAAGAGGGGTTTGCAGAGTTCTTCGATGAATTGGATGAGAGCTTTCGCGAAAGCCCCGTTCTACGGCACTCTTGGCACGAATTCACCGAGACATTGATCCTTCCCGAGTTCGGCATGGAAGATGATGCGCCCTCCGTGAGAAACACGGCATCTCCCGACCGCTTCTTCAACCGTTACACCCTTTTGGAGCCACGCCTTAACCTTCGGCTCTACAACACCCTGCCAAATTTGTTCACCGGCGCCGGTATTCTTGGCACTTTCGTCGGCCTGGTTTACGGCATTTCACAGGCCAGCGGCGGCCTGGCTTCAGGCGATATCGAAGAAGCCCAGGTGGCCTTATCTTCTCTATTGAACGGGGCATGGCTGGCTTTTATGACGTCAATATTTGGTCTTGCCACTTCGCTGATGTTCTCCTACTGGGAGAAGCACCGAATTCACCAGTTCGATCAAACATGCAGTGATTGGGTGGAAGCACTTGATAAACGCCTGCAAAGAGTCACCCCTGAGAAGCTGGCCAATGATTCCCTGCTGGAGTTGAGGCAGCAATCCAACACACTTACTCAGTTCACCAATGATCTGGCTTTCCAGATTGGTGAGCAGTTCAACTCTCAGGTCACGAGCCGCCTCACTCCCGCCCTGGATGCTCTGTATGGAGAGATTCATGCCTTAAGGACCGAGCAGCAGAATGCCAGTGAAGAGGTTCTACGCGGGATAGTTGATCAGTTCTCGAAGACCATTTCTGCCTCTGCCGGCAAAGAAATGGAAGCGTTTGCTGAGACGGTCAAGACCATGGGCCAGTCGCTGGAGAGCCAGATCAGTGCTATGTCAGAGAACCACGAACGCATGCAGGCTGAATCTCAGCAGACTATCGAATCGCTCTCTGAGACTTTCCGTGAGAGTAGTCGGCGATTGAACGAAGAACTGGCAGATGCCGTGAGAAACCTCGTCTCTGAAATCAGCCAAACAGTTGCCGATATGACGCAAGAGCTTCGCTCGGCCACTGAAACCACCACCAGTAACATGCGGCATATTGTGGAGAGCTTCGACATCTCTGTTGGCAATCTCCGAAGTACTATCGAAACTATGCGTGATTTGACCTCCAACTCGGAGAGTCTCGCCGAACAAATGTCCGAGCTACTTGAGGGTGTTGATCGCTCACATCAGGCCATTTCCGATGTGATTGGCCACTTAGATGCCGTTGGCTCAGGTATTCAGGATTCTGTATCTACACTAAGCACGGCCGGTACCGGAATTGAAGAATCAGTGACGCGGCTTGAAAAGTCGAATCAAACGGTCGTGGCAGCGCAGGAACAGACTCGCCAACTGTGGGACAACTACGAACAGCGCTTTGCTGAGGTGGATCAATCCTTGGCGAAAGTCTTTGATTCTCTGCAAGACGGGCTATCCGATTACGCGAAGGCTACTGATAGCTATGTGCAGGGCTTGGATGAACATACGGCAAGCATTGTGAAGCAGCTTGCTGGTGCTGTTAATCAGCTAGAGGATGTCCTATCCGAGTTCAGCGAAGAGGTTGTTGAGCGCACATGATGGACCCGGCACGTTCAAGAGCTACGGAGGACGAAAGTTCAAATTACATGATGTCGGTTTCAGACATCATGTCTGCCTTGCTCTTTGTATTCATTATTACACTGATGGCTTTTGTCTTGAACTTTCAGCAGGCGCACAGCGAGCTTGAGGATACGCTCGGGCGATACACCGGTCTTGAGGACCTCCGAGAGCAAATGCTTAAAGAAATAGAGCAGGAGCTCGAAGCGCGGGATATCGAAGTTGCCGTTGACTACAAGCAAGGCGTTTTAAGACTTGACGAAAGGGCCATACGGTTTGAGCTGGCAAGCTCTGAACTGCGTGGCCAAGCAACAGAAAACGCCAGGCTAATCGCTACGGTGCTGAACTCCGTTTTGCCATGCTATACAGCCCTGCCAGATGCCAGAGCAAGTGCGCTCAATTGTGCCCCTGAAACTCTCCATACTCTCGAATCCGTATTCGTTGAGGGCCACACCGACAATGTGCCGATGCTAAGAAACGGTGAGGACCATAATTGGGATTTGTCGGCGCAGAGAGCGATACGAACATACCGTGAGTTTCTAGTCGCCGCGTCCGGGCTGGCATCGCTCTTCAACACTCGCAATCAGCCCGTGTTCAGTGTAACGGGATACGGTGATTCTCGGCCCGTGCCGGGGCATGAACACGATGTCCCGACAGCCGATCCAAGAAACCGTCGAATCGACCTTCGCTTTATTATGGAAACTCCAGACTCCTCAGCACCGGAAGTACTCAAAAATATCAGTGCGGAGTCTGGCGAATGACTGCTGAGTTGAAAGGGCGATTCAATATTTCGCTGCGCAAGCGAATCGGAATGTCTCCTCCTATCCTCAGTGAGTCGAAGCTAGCCGCAGCTAACATCTACATAAAGCGTTTATTAAACGCGGTAGAGGTTGATCTTCCCCAGCAGGAAGATATTCAAGCTGTTGCCGACAAGATTTGGACCCACTACACGGGAGGGCCAGATACTTGGTCCTTTAAGCCAAGAGCTTTGAGATTGAGTGCGTGGGCCCTTTTCGCCAGCCCAAAAGCCAATCCTGGTTCCTACTTAATCGCGGAACCCGGACTGCTGGAATGGTATGAAACAATTTGCCGAACTCGCTTTCGGGCAAGAGCCGTCATAGCTCTGGTACACAGTTATCTTTTCAATTTTGGTGAATCAAACCAACACCAGGAGAAACTGCGGCAATTATGCAAAAAAGCCATCGAATGGGGCGATTCACCAAAACTAGAACGGCAAAAAATGTTGGTGGATAAGTATCGGTTACTCGAACCCGATGGCCCGGAGGTACTATCTGAGAGCTTTGTGCATTCATCCAAAAGCGCCGCGGAGTTTATACAGGAAATTGGCATGGGTGCTGGCTTATCCGGCGCTGGCTACTTGAGGGAAACGGCACTAAACATTGGAAAGAGCACCCGTCGTCGTCTAAGTCAACGACAACTCACCATCCGCGAATTGGACCGAGTATTAGACTTTCACTTCGTAGACACATCTGCCCGAAAATTCTTCCGAAGCTCTGCGGGAGACCAGTCCGAGCTAGCTGAAAATTTGCTGCTGCCATTTGCTGAGGATGATCCGGAACCGGACATTCAACACCTACTCAAGAATTTCCTTATTCAGCACTGGGGAGACCCAAGACTGGACAGGTCAAACTGGCGGAGGGTTTCCGACACAGCTCAGGCAGTGTTGCGACGCTGGCTGGTAAAGGAGACTCTGGAAGACTTTTTCCGGTTGCTAGATCACCAGAGCCAATTCTATGAGGATGCTGACCGGCAATGGCGCTACCGCAGCGCATTTTGGCAGGCTTATCTGAGGGGTGGATTTATTACCGATGCATGGGTGGCGATTGGGTACCGGGTTCGGGAGGATGCGAATAAGTTCCTAAAAGCATCATCTATTCGATATGGAAATCTTAAGTCCGGCGATGGAGCCCGTCCAGATCATGCCGTCTTGATTTTGCGGGTGGGGTCACTGGTTGTGGTTGAGTGGAGCCATTCTGCGAAATGCAGGATTTGGTTGGCAGACGATGAACAAGTGCCTCAGTTCTATCGAAAGCAATACCAAAGACAAGAGCTTGTTACTGGATCGGATTATGAACAGATCCACCATTCAGCAGCTACCGGGAGTTGGCAGGGAAGCTTGGCCAACTATATTAAGCGGCGCACTGGGATCAAAATGGGCTTAAGGAGCTTGATGCCGAATGACTGATACAACGCGGGTTTTCAGAAAGTTTGGTGGTTTTTTGTTCCGTGTCGAGAATGACGTTGAACAGCCTTTGTTACGGGCCCTTGTTGCAGAAGATGAAGCCCAGAGCACTGCAGAGGGCATTTTTGTTCCTGACGCTCGCATTGCCAGTTTTGCTCCCTGGGAATTAAAGCAGCTTGGTCTACCCCCGGCAGCACCTTTCAGACTCCAGGTTCGCGGCGAAGGAGCCATCGCTACAGAGGGGTTCCGCTTATTGGTTGGTTTACTTCGGTCTGATGGCCGGCCGGTTACAGGCGGCAGAAGGGATGGAGTCGTTTTTAAGTCGGGCTCTCGTGAATATCTTCTCCTCAATCCACTTTATGAGGTGTTGGAGAAGGCCTCAAGCTTTTCGGCTGCCTCTACAATGGATGAAAGGATGTCACGCTGGTGTGACCTACGCGACCTCTTGCCTGAGGGCTCCGTAGTAGACCGTCAGCTTCAGACAATCAATCTTGTTAGGGGCGATGCGTTCACTCTGGATATTAAGCCAGGGGCTGATTTTGATCCTGTTCTACTGACCATTTCCAATATCGATGCATCTGATGAACGTGATGAAGACCGCGAGCCATCAGAAGCTCTCCCAGAATCTAGCCAAGAGACTTTTTCTGAAAGATTTGCGAAAGGACAAAAGGTCAACGGCCACTATGCATTGGGCGGTGGCTGGTACGTAACCCTGCCCAAGGAAACCCGATCGGCCCTAGAAGTAGTTAGAGAGATCAAACGGAGTCCCCTGAATGAGCGGCAGGCTTTTATTGCAAACCCGCATGCTGTCCTAAAGGATCATCTGAAAGACACCGTAGACGAGAAGATCATAGACTCCCTTTTCCTCGAACAAGAGCAATTCTTAAGCAGTCGCATTAAATGCCTGGGGGTGTGGCAGCCCAAACTGTGTGCTTATGTCCCCAACAAGGAAATGGAATGGATTCCTGAAGATGTTGTTGCTTTTTCCGGTAAACAGCTTGTTGGCGTGTCAATTGACAATAACTACTTCAATATCGCGCTCGACGATGCGCCTCAAATCGTTGCAGAGATAGAGCAAGCCAGAGCTGAGGGAAAACAAACCGTTACTTACTCTGGACAGTCGATTCCGGTGAGCGAGGAGTCTCAAGCAGCTCTGCGAAGACTCACGGAAAAGAAATCATCCAACCCGGCAACAAAGCAGACTGAAGATGAGAGCGAGACCGGTCCCGAGGAATTGGTTCCAGTATTAATCGATAATTTGGAAGAGCTAGGCTTTACGGCCAACAAACGCACGACTTCAGTGAGCCCTGGGGGCCTGCCCTCATCTTTAAAAACGACAACACTTTACCCCCACCAGGAACAAGGTATCCATTGGCTTCAGTCATCTTGGGCTGAGGGTATGCCTGGGGTCCTACTCGCGGATGATATGGGCTTGGGCAAAACCCTTCAGGTGCTTACGTTTTTGTCATGGCTGAAGGAACAGATGGAATCTGGCGCGCAGGATGAGAAGCCTTTCTTGATTGTTGCCCCAACGGGACTCTTGAAAAATTGGGAGAAAGAGGAAAAAACTCATCTATTGTCGCCAGGGCTTGGCACACTCATTCGTGCCTATGGTAAAGATTTAAAGGCTTTAGAAGAGCAAGGCTCTTACCATCGGACTCAAGCATTGCGAGAAGCCGACTGGGTACTTACAACATATGAAACCTTAAGAGACCGAATCCATAATTTTCTCCCCGTCGATTGGGCCGTAGTTGCCTTGGACGAGGCCCAGAAAATCAAAAATCCGGCTTCTAGAATGACTGACATGGCCAAGAGTCTCCAAGCCGATTTTACTATCGCAATTACGGGCACACCTGTAGAGAACTCCCTACAAGATCTCTGGTCTATCATGGATGCCGCACATCCCGGCCTTTTGGGCGCTCTTAAAGACTTTCGCAATGTTTACCAGAAACCAGCAGAAGAAAAAGGCGAAGTGGAACGGGCGCGCGAACTCCGCAGGGTACTCGAAGAGCAAGTCAGCCCTCCGGCCATCCTTCGCCGAATGAAAGATGAGCACCTGAGAGGCCTACCTGAGCGCCGTGAGCATGTAATAAAGGAACATATGCCAGAAGCACAGGCTGGTGCCTACTCCGAATCCATGAACGTTGGGGCGCAGAACAAAGGCCGTGCAGGGGGAATGCTAGAGGCAATTCAGAGTCTGCGAAAAGTTTCGCTGTTAGCCGGCGATCTTTCAGAAAAAGGCCTTACAAATGAATTGGTCGCAAGTTCCGCAAGGCTGTCAGCCACAATGAGGGTTCTTGATCAGATCAAAGCTAAAGGCGAGAAGGCTTTGATTTTTATCGAGTTCATTAACCTTCAGGAAGCCCTGATACCGTACCTGACGAGCCGATATAGTCTGGACATGCCGCCCTTGCGCATCAACGGGAAAATCAACTCCCAGGCAAGACAAAAAATGGTCGATGATTTCCAAACCAGGTTGCCTAACGAGTTTGATGTAATGTTGATCTCGCCCAAAGCCGGAGGCGTTGGGCTAACTCTTACAGCAGCAAACCACGTGATTCACCTTTCGAGATGGTGGAACCCGGCTGTAGAAGATCAATGCACCGACCGGGTGTACCGTATTGGGCAGGCACATGATGAAGTGCATGTTTATTATCCACTCGCCATCCATCCCGATGCTGGCGAACATAGCTTTGATCTAAATCTACACAAACTTCTTACCCGGAAAAGGGAGCTCAGCCACAATGTATTGGCTAGCCCAGAAGTAACAAAAGAGGAGCTTGGCGAACTGTTCCGGAGCACTTTCGGTAATATTTGAAGCCTGGAGGCTGACATAGATGCAGATTCACTGTTAACCGGCTTTAAGATAGATGATTTCTCGCGTGGGGTTTATTGCCCAGAATGGCGTGGTTGCCGCAGCTGTTCTTGCGTGTCAATGGCCATTTATTTTGAC
>NZ_DIHV01000154.1:0-4242 GCF_002420325.1 Marinobacter sp. UBA5687 | reverse complement strand
CGAACAGGAAGATCTGCGCCAGTACCTGGTTGGCGAAGGAGCCGTCCATGATCCGGCTTGGGTGGCCGGTGGCGTTGCCCAGGTTCACCAGGCGGCCTTCCGACAGCAGGATCAGGTGGTCGTTGCTGGCCTTGTCGCGGTAGATCACGTGCACCTGCGGCTTGACCTCGTCCCACTCCCAGTTCTTGCGCATGTAGGCGGTATCGATTTCATTATCGAAGTGGCCGATGTTGCACACCACGGCGCCGTTCTTCAGGGCTTTCAGCATGTTCGCGTCACACACGTTGACGTTACCAGTGGTGGTTACCAGCAGGTCAGTGGTGCCCAGCAGGTCGGTGTTGATGCCTTGCTCGGTGCCGGTGTTGATGCCGTCGATGTATGGAGACACCACTTCAAAACCGTCCATGCAAGCCTGCATGGCGCAGATCGGGTCGGCTTCGGTGACTTTGACGATCATGCCTTCCTGGCGCAGGGACAGCGCAGAACCCTTGCCCACATCGCCGTAACCGATCACCAGCGCTTTCTTGCCGGACAGCAGGTGGTCGGTGGCGCGCTTGATAGCGTCGTTCAGGCTGTGGCGGCAGCCGTACTTGTTGTCGTTCTTGGACTTGGTGACCGAGTCGTTAACGTTGATGGCCGGGATCTTCAGGGTGCCGTCACGCAGCATTTCCTGCAGACGGTGCACGCCGGTGGTGGTTTCTTCAGTAACACCGTGGCACTTGGCAATCACCTGCGGGTATTCCTTGTGCAGCAGCTCGGTCAGGTCGCCGCCGTCGTCCAGGATCATGTTCGGTTCCCAGCCGTCTACGTCTGCGCCCACGGTTTTGTGCAGGCACCATTCGTATTCTTCGTCGGTTTCACCCTTCCACGCGAACACGGGAATGCCTTGCGCCGCTATGGCGGCTGCAGCCTGATCCTGGGTGGAAAAGATGTTGCAGGATGACCAGCGCACGTTGGCGCCCAGCTCGACCAGTGTTTCAATCAACACGGCAGTCTGGATGGTCATGTGGATGCAGCCCATGATGTTGGCGCCTTTCAGCGGCTGCTCCGCTTTGTACTTCTCGCGCAGTTTCATCAGGGCGGGCATTTCGCCTTCGGCGATCTTGATTTCTTTGCGGCCCCAGTCGGCGAGGGTGATGTCGCGGACTTTGTAGTCGTCGAAATTGTTCAGTTTTTCTGCTGGAGTGCTCATGGTGTTCTCCTGTCAGCTTCTCTTTGCGACCCCGGAACGTTTTCGGGTACCGCTCATATTGGTGTAGTCGGAGTCGGGGAATGCCTTTCGCGGAACCGCTACGAGCACCCGCGGGCGGGTCCGGCCAGCAATCATAGATTGCTGTCGTTCGGCTGCGCATGAAGCTCCGCTTCATAAACGCTTGCCTCACCCATGTGCGCTTCTCTCCGGCCATCCATGGCCTCCGAAATTCCGCGAAAGGCATTCCCCGCCTCCTCTTATAAACCTTGGGCGTATGTCGTCTCCGATACGCCTGAATCTCTTACGGAGATTGAGTAGCCTCCGATTATTACTGGATAAACTGTCACCTAATGTTTGAACGCGGTGGTGAGGTAAGTCCTTCGGGGACTGTTGAGGGCCATGGACGGCCCGAAACAAGCGCACATGGATGTGCTTGTAGCGTGTCCCCGAAGGACTTACCTCAGCGCCGCCACCTCCAGACGGTGGCGGGCTGGGCCAAAAATAGGGCCCAACTCAAAGCGTCAGACCCAAAATCGTCAGATACCCGCAGCATCCTTCAGAGCCGCAGCGCGGTCAGTCTTCTCCCACGGGAACGCGGTGAAGGTCTTGCCGCCAACGGTCATCTCGTACGGATCACGGCCGAAGTGGCCGTAGGCTGCGGTGGCCCGGTACATCGGGTGCAGCAGGTCCAGCATGTTGGTGATGGCATACGGGCGCAGGTCGAAGTGCGCGCGCACCAGGTCGATGATCTTGTCGTCACTGATCTTGCCGGTGCCGAAGGTGTTCAGGGAAATGGAGGTCGGCTGGGCCACACCAATGGCGTAGGACACCTGAATCTCGCATTTCTCGGCCAGGCCGGCGGCCACGATGTTCTTGGCTACGTAACGGCCGGCGTAGGCGGCGGAACGGTCGACCTTTGAGGGGTCTTTACCGGAGAAGGCACCGCCACCGTGACGGGCCATGCCGCCATAGGTATCTACGATGATCTTACGGCCAGTCAGGCCACAGTCGCCCACCGGGCCGCCAATCACGAACTTGCCGGTTGGGTTGATATGGAACTGGGTGTCTTTGTGCAGCAGTTCAGCCGGCAGGGTGTGCTTGACGATCAGCTCCATCACGGCTTCTTTCAGGTCGGCCTGGCTGACGTCCGGGTCGTGCTGCGTCGACAGAACTACGGCATCGATGCCCGCTACCTTGCCGTTTTCGTAGCGGCAGGTAACCTGGCTCTTGGCGTCCGGGCGAAGCCACGGCAGCAGGCCGCTCTTGCGGGCTTCGGCCTGGCGCTGCACCAGGCGGTGCGAGAAGGTGATCGGTGCCGGCATCAGCACGTCGGTTTCGTTGCTGGCATAGCCGAACATCAGGCCCTGGTCACCCGCACCCTGGTCTTCCGGCTTCTGGCGGTCAACGCCCTGGGCGATGTCGACGGACTGTTTGCCGATGATGTTGATCACACCACAGGTGTCGCCGTCGTAGCCTACTTCCGAGGAGGTGTAGCCGATGTCTTTGATCACACCGCGTACCAGGTCTTCCAGATCGACCCAGGCGCTGGTGGTGATTTCACCGCCGACGATGGCCACGCCGGTCTTGACCATGGTTTCGCAGGCCACGCGCGCGTGCGGATCGTCGGTCAGGATGGCGTCCAGTACCGCATCGGAAATCTGGTCGGCCAGTTTGTCCGGATGGCCTTCGGAGACCGATTCGGAGGTGAAGATGTTGTAGTCAGACATAGGTGTGCTCCTCTTGAGCGATTGCAAATTCGTACCGGCTCCGTCCTGTTTGACCTACCGGCTGCCTTGGTTGTTGTCAGGGCATACGTAAAACTACCTACACCCATATCAAAAGTTTTTGATATTCCTGTGACGGCGATTGGTTACGCCGCTTCCGTACTCTTCCAGAATTCTCTTACCTGTACCTGGAACCCGTTGCGCAGGCCTATAAACAGCTGTTCGCCGGCGGTCAGCCCGGCGTCGGCCGCCCAGGAAGTCAGTTCTTCCGGCTCGAAGCCCAGCCACAGGTCGCCGCAGTTTTCCTTGGCCCAGTCCTGGTCGTGACTGCACAGATCACTGACGACCAGACAACCGCCACTGTTCATCAGGGCTGCGGCGTCCAGAAAAATGTCCGCCGGGCTGGGCACATGGTGCAGCACCATGTTGGCTACAATCAGGTCAAAGGCGTCGCCCCGCGCCAGCAGGGTGTCGGTCACGCCTTCGATCAGGTCGACGTTGTTCAGGTGTTCCTCTATGCAGGTGCGCGTCGCCTTGGCCAGCATGTCTTTGCTGTTGTCCAGGCCAACCACATGCTGGAACAGCTCCGACAGTACCGGCAGGAACCCGCCTTCACCCGGTCCGATTTCCAGAACGCTCAGCCATGACTGCCTCGCTGCACGCTTGCGAATCAGTTCCGCGGTAGGCTCGGCGTAAAGGTCAAAGGCTGCAATCAGCTCCTGCTGTTCCCGGAATTGTTCGGAGTGCCGGGAGAAAAAGGCCTGGGACTGTCCCGCCCGCTGCTCTCGTATGGCTTCAATTTTTTCGTCCAGATGCCGGGGCAGGGCAACCCTGTCGACGGTTTCGAAAATCTGGCGGATTGCCTGGTCGGCCAGTTTGTCACTGTCCAGATTCAGCGGGCGACGATAGAAAATGGCATTGCCTTCCCGCTGGGGCTCCAGCAAGCCGGCCTTGTGCATCACTTTCAGGTGATGGCTCATGCCGGACTGGCGCATGTCGAACATCTGGCTCAGCTCCAGCACACCGAAGGTGTCCCGCCGCAGTACCCGCAGGATTTCCAGGCGCAGCGGGTCGCCGCTCGCCTTGAAGATCGGGGCCAGTACGTCCACAGAGGACAATTCATTCGCATGTGCATTGAGTGAGGTCATGGTTGGCAAGTGTAGGGGCGTTCTGTTGGTCGATCAATAGCCATATCAAAATTTTTTGATATAGATTTATGAGTTCTGTGAAATCAGTCGGTTTGGTGATTTTGTGCCGGCTTCATCGGAAAACCACTACATATGGATTTGCCCCGGCATACCCTAATCGGCGAAAATACGCGCCTTC
>NZ_DIHV01000071.1:0-3981 GCF_002420325.1 Marinobacter sp. UBA5687 | reverse complement strand
AGCAGTTCAGTCCCCACCTCGTCCGCCGCGAGGATATACGAAGCAAGAAAGATACGCTGGGTGGCAGCACGGACCGAGCGAATCATCTCCGCATAGAGTTCGTCTCCCTCACCGAACAGCCTGAACACACCCTTCACGGCTCCGCCCTCGGGTTCACAGGCGACGTCGCCGGGGTTGCCGTCCATATCTATAACCCCAAAGAGCCGATACCCAGGCTGTCGTTGGTGTCTCTGATCGACGTTTCCGCATCGGGTTCGGCCCCGGTCAGTGCGCGTATGGCATCGATGGTTTCCGGAACAACAATCGCCTGGTTGTCGACCATATAGGCATAAAACAGCTCATTGCCCTGCACTTTGAGCATGTCTTCCCAAAGCGCGACTTCATACAGGCTGTCGTGAGGTCGGCCAAGGTCGGCCATCAACTCCTTGACGCTGTTGATCGCGCTTAGCCCGTCGCTGTTCCGGAGGAAAACAATGCGGGAGGAGGTGCGGAACGCATCGAGCACTTCGTCCTTGCTCGCCTCACGTGTCAGTTGAACGGACCAGTAGTGCAGGTGGGCCAGTGTCTCCGGAACCTTGACCGCCATGGTTACCACATCCAGGTCCGGGTCGACACTTTGGGCGTCCGGGCCCTGGTGACTGGGAATCTCCGGCTCTGGCACGACGGTATTCATGATCCCGCCCTGGTGGCTCTCCCAGGGATCGGTGGCCCGGCGCAGAAGGGTTCCCCGTGCCCGGTCCAGCAAGCCGTGGCGTTTGAGCGCTGACAGGGTACGAATGATCGACGTCGTGTTGCACGATACGACGCGTGTGCAGTCACGGCCGACAGCGCTGGCGTAGTTGGCCTCGGCAACGAATGAATGGCCCGTGCTTTGATGTTTCTCGCCGCCATGAACGATGAACCTGATACCGAGCCGCCGGTAGGTTTCGATGTTCTTGCTGGCCAGGTGTTTCGGTGTACAGTCCACCACGATGTCCGCGGCTTCAAGTAAGTCATCCAGTGTGCCGGAAACATCAAGCCCGGCTGCGCCCATGGCAACGGCGTGCTCTTCAGTCGCGCCGTACAGGGCATACCCTCTACTCAGCGCGGCCCTCACTCGCCAGTCCTGCGCGACATCAGCTACGCCAGCCACAGCCATGTCTTTTTGTACCGCAACGGCTTGCGCTACCCGTTTGCCGATAACGCCATAACCGTTGACCGCGACGCGAATAATTCTCTGACCGACCATCTTTTGTATCTCCAGCTTCTGAAAAGGGGCGAGCGAACTGTTATGTTGCTTAAGTGACCAGATTATAGACAAAGACTGAATTTCAGCTGAAAGTCCGGTTTGACGTGTACCTCAGGGCAATGGCTTTACCGAAAAGTTGATGGTGATCAAAAAAATGCAAAGCGCAGAAGTGCTTTTCAGGTTCAGTTCAGCCGGGTGTAGTGGAATGGGGTGCAGTAGAGGGCAACTACATTGCTTATGACCAGGTCGAACCTTGAGAGGCTCGAATGGTATGAAACCATCGAAAGGATGATCGGAAGATGTCTGCCAAAGAAAATAGTTCTGCTATCAATGATAGTGCTGGGAAGGAGTCGGAGGGCCAGTATACCTGCCCGATGCATCCGGAGGTCATATCTGATGAGCCTGGGAATTGCCCGAAATGCGGGATGCACCTTGTGCCTCTGGAAAACAATAAAGTGAGTTCTCATTCAGATCACTCTCACCATTGTTCTGGAGATCATGAAAAACCGTCAGGCGACGATCGAACATATGACCGTGTACCACCCGGGTATTCGGGGGTGGTTTACACTTGTCCCATGCACCCTCAAGTCCGACAGACAAAGCCCGGGGCATGTCCTCTGTGCGGTATGGGACTGGAGCAGGAATCGGCCACCGCGGAAGATGAGGGGCCCAACCCGGAGTTGGTGGACTTTTCTCATCGGCTCTGGGTTGCCCTGGCATTTTCAGTGCCCTTGCTGATTTTGACCATGACTCCCTATATCGGTGTCATGGCGGTTCGCGACTTCTTCGGTGAGCGTTTGTCACTCTGGATTGAACTGGTGCTTGCTACTCCTGTAATCCTATGGTCCGGCTGGCCCTTCTTTGCTCGCGGTTACATCTCGTTTCGGACAATGAACCTGAATATGTTCAGCCTGATCGGCATGGGAGTTGGGGCGGCCTATATCTTCAGCATCGTAGCGGTCCTTGTGCCAGGGATCTTCCCGGAAGGCTTCCGGGATTCTGGAGGAAACGTCGGCGTTTATTTTGAGGCGGCAGCCGTTATCGTCACGCTGGTCCTGCTGGGCCAGGTGATGGAACTGAGGGCCCGTGAGGGCACCGGTAAAGCCATACGTGCGTTGCTGGATATGGCCGCCAAAACGGCGCGCCTGATCCGGCCCGATGGAACCGAAACAGAGGTTGCTCTGGAGGATGTGAAGGTCGGTGATCACCTGCGGGTGCGGCCTGGTGACAAGGTGCCGGTGGATGGTGTTGTTGTTGAAGGCCGGTCTTCCGTTGATGAATCTATGATTTCGGGGGAGCCGGTTCCGGTAGAGAAAGTGGAGGGAGACAAAGTAACCGGGGCCACCATCAACGGTACCGGAAGCCTTGTTATGGAGGCGACCCGGGTTGGCGCGGATACTACGCTCAGTCAAATCGTCGAGATGGTTGCCAATGCCCAGCGCAGCCGCGCGCCTATCCAGAAGTTTGCCGATATGGTGGCCGGCAAGTTCGTACCAGCGGTTATTGCCGTGGCGGCCCTGTCCTTTGTGGCGTGGGCCATCTGGGGACCGGCGCCAGCTTTGTCGTATGCGCTCGTGTCTGCGGTTGCGGTGCTTATCATCGCTTGCCCTTGCGCATTGGGGTTGGCTACGCCTATGTCGATCATGACGGCTACGGGGCGCGGTGCCCAGTTAGGTGTGCTGATTAAGAACGCCGAAGCGCTGGAGCGTTTTGCCAAGGTGGATACCTTGATTGTGGATAAAACCGGTACCTTGACGGAAGGCAAGCCCAGACTAGTGGCGGTGCTGCCGGAATCGGGTCATGACGAGACCGAGGTCCTCAGGCTTGCGGCCACACTGGAGAAAGGGTCAGAGCATCCGCTCGCTGAAGCCATCGTTTCAGGCGCCGAGGCACGTAACGTGATGCTTGGAAAGGCCGATGACTTTGAAGCCGTTACAGGCAAGGGGGTCAAGGGTGTTGTGGATGGCAAGCCAGTGGCTTTGGGCAATGCCAAACTACTGGAAGAGCTGGGCTTGGACGGTGGCCATCTGATGGAGGTTGC
This sequence comes from Marinobacter sp. UBA5687, assembly GCF_002420325.1. Taxonomy (NCBI): domain Bacteria; kingdom Pseudomonadati; phylum Pseudomonadota; class Gammaproteobacteria; order Pseudomonadales; family Marinobacteraceae; genus Marinobacter; species Marinobacter sp. UBA5687. Next base: position 712 of record NZ_DIHV01000071.1, on the reverse strand, counting down.
CAATAGCAGACGCGATGAAGGCGAAACGGTCATGTTTGTGGTGCTTAACGGCGCCGTTGCAGGCCTTGTCAGCGTAGCCGACCCGGTCAAGGAAACGACACCCGCTGCGCTCAAGGCCCTCCACGCCGCTGGCTTCCGCATAATTATGGCAACTGGCGACAATGAGCGCACGGCAAAGGCGGTGGCGGGTAAACTCGGTATCGATGAGATTCGTGCCGATGTGCTGCCAGAGGACAAGGCCAGCATCATTCGCGAGCTTCAGAGCCAGGGGCGCAAGGTAGCGATGGCGGGGGACGGCGTAAATGACGCACCCGCCCTGGCCCAGGCCGATGTTGGCATTGCGATGGGAACCGGCGCGGATGTCGCCATTGAGAGCGCGGGCTTTACCTTGGTTAAGGGTAACCTCGATGGCATTGTCCGCGCCAGACGGTTGTCCCAGGCGACGATGCGAAATATCAAGCAGAACCTGTTTTTTGCCTTGGTCTACAACGGTGCGGGTGTGCCGGTGGCTGCTGGTGTGCTCTACCCATTCTTTGGCATCCTGATAGGACCTATCTTTGCCGCTTTTGCAATGAGCGCGTCCTCATTGTCGGTGGTAATGAACTCCCTGCGTTTGCGTCGAGAGAAAGTCTAGGCGCGAAACGACCATATCGATGACCTCTCACTGGAAGTCCTATCCTGTGGCGCTCAGTGCTGAGGTCGGAGTAAAAAT